>JAGGZG010000016.1 GCA_021162125.1 Anaerolineae bacterium | reverse complement strand
TCGGCGTTGAGGTGCACGTCGTTGGGGACGAAAGGCTCGTCGCGCTGGAGCAGCTCCACCACCGGATGGCGACCGGCCTTGATCTCCAGCAGGTCATCCGTGGTGAGCACGGGGCGCGTGTACCGGTTGCGCAGCGCGACCTCGGCCAGGGCCGCGTACACGTCGAGCTGAGCCAGGACGCGGGCGGTGCGCAGCATGCGCGGCGCGGCGGCGGCCACCTGGTCACACACCTCGCGGAAAAGGCGCGTCTCAATGTCCAGGATGCGCTCCTGGGCGTTCAGGATCAGGGACTCGTATTCTTTGAGCTCCGGGGTGATGAACCGTTCAGCGTTGACCAGGGTCTGCTTGCGGATGTACTCGGCGGGCACGGCGTCCAGGTTGGCCTTGGTCACCTCGATGTAATAGCCGAAGACTTTGTTGTAGCCCACTTTCAGCGACTTGATGCCGGTGCGCTGCCGCTCGCTGCGCTCCAGATTGGCCACCCATTGCTTGGCATCCTGCGCAGCGGCGACCACCCCGTCCAATTCCGCCGAGAAGCCGGGGCGGATCACCCCGCCGGTCGCCAGCGTCGCCGGTGGGTCCTCGGCGATGGCCTGCCCGATCAGAGCAGCGACCTCGGCGCAGGGGTCAAGCGCTTCTACCAGACCGCTCAGAGGGCCAGCGACCAGCACTTCTTTAATGCGCGGCACCGCCTCCAGTGCCCGGCGGATGCCCAGCAAATCGCGTGGCCCGACGATGCGCTGCACCAGGCGATTGGTCAGGCGCTCCAGGTCGGGCAATCCCTTGAGCAGGGCGATCAGCCCGCTGCGTGCCGGAGTGTCGTCGTAAAGGGCCTGCACCGCGTCCAGCCGTTCGTTCAGGCGGGACAGGTCCAGGAGTGGCTGGTTGATCCAGCGGCGCAAAGTCCGCCCGCCCATGGCCGTCACCGTGGCGTCCAACACGCCCAGCAGCGAGCCCCTGGTCGTCCGCTCGCGGATGGTCTCCGTCAGCTCCAGATTGCGCCGGGTGGCGGCGTCCAGGGTCATGAACTCGCTGGTAGAATAAGTGCGCAGACTGTCGAGTTGGCCCAGGCCCGCCCGCTGGGTCTCCTGCAGGTACTGGACGAGGGCCCCTGCCGCCCGCACGGCCAGCGGCAGCCCATCACAACCGAAACCGGCCAGCGAGGCGACCTGGAAGTGATCCAGGAGGGACTGGCGAGCGTTGCCCAACTCGAAGTGCCAATCTTCATAAGGGGTGACGTGAAAACTGGGCGCTGCCAGCCACTCGCTATCCGCAGCCGGCGACAACACCTCGGCCGGCTGCAGGCGTTCCAGTTCCTCGCGCAGCAGTCGCCTGACGTCCTCACCTACCAGTTGGGTGGTGGCGAACTCGCCGGTGGTGATGTCCGCGTAGGCCAACCCCGCCCGCTCACCGTCCAGGACGACGGCCGCCAGGTAGTTGTTGCGCTTATCCTCCAGCAGGGCCGGCTCCACCACCGTGCCTGGCGTGATCACTCTCCTCACCTCGCGGTGCATCAGCCCCCTACCCTGCGTCTCCCCCACCTGTTCCACGATGGCCACTTTGTAACCGGCCCCAATCAGCTTGGCGATGTAGCCCTCCACGGCGTGGTAGGGCACCCCGGCCAGCGGCACGCGCTGATTCTTGCCCACGGGCCGCGAGGTGAGGACGATGTCGCAGGTCTGGGACACGATTTTCGCGTCCTCGTCGAAAGTCTCGTAGAAGTCGCCCAGGCGGTAGAGGACGATGGCGTCCGGGTATTGGCTTTTGATCTGGAGATATTGGCGGCGCAGCGGCGTTATCCCTGAAGATTTGCTCATGGAATCCCTCCCTCCAGCCCGATTATACCACACCTCCTTTCATCTGGACAAACGTGCGTTGAGGTGCGACGCACCTTGCCCACTTGACGCGCAGCCAACTTACGGGTATAATCTGTCAGACCTCAGACAAATAGTCGTCGTCTCTGGCCTTGATCCTGGGACCGACGACCAAAAGACCAGGCGACAATACGATGACAAGGAGCAAAGAATGTCCAAGAAACACTCGAAACTGATCACCGGGCCAACTTTCGAGGAGATGCTGCATCCAGAGAAAATTGACCCCGCTGTGCGCCAGCGTGCGCTGCGCATGATGAAAGAGGACCCTCTCGACCCCATCAACCTGTACAACATCACCTGGAAAGACGCCAACAACAACATCTACTATTACGTGCTGCCGCCCCAGCTCACCGGCGTGGAGGCCCCCATCGTCGTCTTATACAGTAAGGATTTCCCCACCGGCAGTCACAAGGTAGGCGCCACTTACTCGGTGCTCGTCGAAAAAGAGCTCACCGGCGAGGTAGACCCCACCCACCACTCTCTGATCTGGCCCAGCACCGGCAATTACGGCATCGGCGGGGCGTGGGTTGGCTGCCGCATGGAATTCGATAGTATCGTCATCCTGCCGGAACTGATGAGCAAGGAACGGTTCGACCTGGTGCGCAGCTACGGCGCGCGGCTGATCCTCACCCCCGGTTGCGAGTCCAACGTCAAGGAAATCTACGACAAGAGCAAGGAGCTGAAAGCGCAGGACCCGGAGCGCATCCGCATCCTCAACCAGTTCGAGGTCTTCGGCAACTATCGCTTCCACTACTACGTCACCGGCAACACCTGCATCGAACTGGCGGCGGAGTTGAAGGAGAAAGGCATCGGCAACGGCAAGGTGGCGGCCTACGTCTCGGCAATGGGCTCGGGGGGCACCATCGCGGCCGGCGACCGGCTCAAGCAGGAATGGCCCGAACACAAGATCGTCGGCCTGGAGCCTATCCAGTGCCCCACCGTCTACTGGAACGGCTACGGCGGTCACGACATCCAGGGCATCGGCGACAAGCACGTCACCTGGATTCACAACGTGATGAACATGGACGCCATCATGTGCATTGACGACGTTGAATCCAAGAAAGGCCTACAACTGCTCACCGAGGAAGCCGGCTGGAAGACGATGATTGACCGCTACGGCGTTCCTGAGGATAGCGTGCGGTTGATGGCCGAGACCTTCGGCATTTCCGGGGTGTGCAATGTGTTGGGCGCGATCAAAACTGCCAAGTGGTACGGTTTCGGCAAGGACGACGTGATTATCACCATCCTGACTGACGCCATTGACCGCTATCGCTCGGTGATGGAACAGATGACAGCCACCTACGGCAAGATGGACGAGGTCGAGGCCGCCGTGCGATTGGTGAGCATCTTCCACAAGCAGAAGCTGGACTGGATCGGTGAGGGCACGCGCGAGGCCCGCAATCGCTGGCACAACCTGAAGTATTATACCTGGGTGGAGCAGCAGGGGAAAACCGTCGAGGAGCTGAACGCGCAGCGTCACCAGGACTACTGGGAGGCACAGCAGGCGCGCGTGGCCGAGATAGACCGGCTCATCCACGAGTATCGGGGGTATTGAACTGCGTGGATGTGAAAAAACGTCACTGCTATTGATGAACCGGCCGGGCAACTGAGCGTGTTACGTGGTGCGTGTTGCGCGAAGAGAACGGAACACGCAACACGCATCACGGTTAATTGGCAGGCACAGGGGTGTATAAATGGGGATCAGTTTTCACGCTTCTCATACGCGCTCAGTATAACAACGGTTCAGTGACCACAACTGCGGCACGAAGTCGCCATGCACGAGCTACATCCGCTGCCGGCCATGGTCCGGCTCTCGCCACTGCTGCCCTTGCTGACGGCGGCGAACAGGGAAAGAGCCCGACTGGTGTTCGTGCTCTGGCAGTTCGTGCAGGCGATGGGCGCGTCGGCCTTACTCATCGGCCGCAGCTTGGAGAACTTCGTCCCACAATCCGCGCAACAATACTCGTAGATAGGCATCGCCAACCACCTCCCATTCTCGGCAATATTGTACTCTCTTTGGAGGGAATGGTCAAGGAGAGAGGTGACGGGCGCTTCTTAAAGTGCCTGTCACTTGGAAGGGGACAGACTGTTGAAAGAACTGACTGATCGCGCATTAAACACGGCACAAATACAGGGCGCGACTTACGCCGACGTGCGCATCGTCCGCCGCCAGACCCAGTCCATCGCCGTGAAAAACGGAGCGGTGGAAGCTTTGAAAATCACGGAGGATCAGGGATTCGGCGTGCGGGTCATCGTGGACGGCGCGTGGGGGTTCGCCTCCAGTGCCCGCCTGGAACCGGCAGAGGTGGATCGGGTCACGGCGTTGGCCGTACAGATCGCCCACGCCAGCGCGCTGGTGAAAAGGGAGGAGGTGAATTTAGGGCCTCCAGAGGTGCACGTGGCCACCTACCGCACGCCGGTGCAGATTGATCCTTTCGACGTCCCCCTGGAGGACAAAATCGCCCTGCTGCTGGCCGCTGATCAGGAGATGCGCCGCGAGCCGGCCGTGAAGGTGGCCAAAGGCAGCCTGCAATTCATCCGCGAGCGCAAGACCTTCGCCAGCAGCGAGGGAAGCTACGTCGAGCAGGAGATCATCGAATCGGGGTGCGGGTTGGAGGCCACCGCCGTCAGCGAGAGCGAGGTACAGAAGCGGTCGTATCCCAACTCCTTTGGACGGCACCAGGGCACGGCGGGTTACGAGCTGGTGCAGGCCATGGACCTGGTGGGCAACGCTCCACGGGTTGGCGCGGAGGCCGTCGCCCTGCTGAGCGCACCCCAGTGCCCCAGCATGATCACCACCCTGATCCTGGGGGCGACACAGTTGGCCCTGCAGGTGCACGAATCCTGCGGCCATCCCATCGAACTGGACCGCGTGTTCGGCACCGAGGCGGCCTACGCCGGAACCAGCTTCCTGACTCCCGAAAAGTTGGGCGTCTTCCGCTACGGTTCAGAGATAGTGAACATCACCGCCGATGCCACCGTGCCCGGCGGGCTGGGCACTTTCGGGTTCGATGACGAGGGGGTGCCCGCCCAGCGAACGCCAATCGTGCGCCATGGGGTGTTCGTCGGCTACCTCACCTCGCGGGAGACGGCGACCAGGTTGGGCCAGCGCTCCAACGGGACAATGCGCGCCAGCGGTTGGAACCGGATACCCATCATCCGCATGACCAACGTCAACCTGGAGCCAGGGGAATGGGACTTCGACGACCTGATAGCCGACACCGACGAGGGCCTTTACGTGGAGATGAACAAGTCGTGGAGCATTGACGACAAACGGCTCAACTTCCAGTTTGGCACCGAGGTGGCCTACGAGATCCGGCACGGCAGGCTTGGCCAACTTTATAAAAACGCGACTTATACCGGAATCACCCCCCAGTTCTGGGCCAACTGCGACGCCATCTGCAACGAGAAGTACTGGCACGTGTGGGGGACCCCCAACTGCGGTAAAGGACAGCCATCTCAGGTAGCCCACGTGGGGCACGGGGCGGCCCCGGCCCGCTTTCGCAACGTGCAAATAGGAGTGATAAAATAAGCACAGGGGGGGAATGCCATGCCCGAAGATCTGTGGAAAATTCGCCAGCGCAAGAAAATGTCCGTGGCCGACCTGTCCGCCAAGTCAGGCGTGCCGGCCCTTTCCATACAGGAATACGAACTGGGACAGGTGGCCATCCGGGCCGCCGACCTGCCCAAACTGGCCAAAGCCCTGTACGTCGAGGAATGGGATATCAAGCTGTTATCCGAGCCCATCCCCACGTCCAGGCCACGCCGGCCATCACGGCCTCGCCCAAGCGCGTCCCCGCCACGAGCGCGAAAAGAGAAGGGGAGCAAAAAGGAACGGCGACCGCCCGGGCCGATCACCGAGGGGCAGAAAGTATACCTCGACCGCCTGTTGACCAAGCTGGATCTGAGCCGGGAGGACTTTGAGGCGAAGCTGGGCCGTTCCGTGGAATCGCTGACTCAGGAGGAGGCCCGTGAGCAACTCAAGCTCCTGCAGGAGCAAGTACGGGAGCGCAACCAACGAGCACGGGAGACGCAGATTGCGCACATCCTGGAATTGGGCAAGAAACTCGAGATGGACCGCCCCGCACTGGAGGCCGAAGCGGGCAAGCCGCTAACGGAGCTCTCCCGACGCGAGGCAAGCCGCCTGCTGCGTGATCTCCAGGAGCGCCTGACCGCGAAGCAGGCCGCCACCCCTAAACGCAAGCGGGCGCACCTGCCGGAGGCGGTGGATGAATTCGAGTTCAACTATCTCGCCCGGCAACAGGAGGAGGGAGCCACCCTGGTCTTCACCCTCTTCGACGGCAGCGTGTTCAGCGGACAGATCGTCGGCTTCAGTCCCTACAGCATCACCATCCGCGAGCCCGGTGGCGACGAGGTCACTTTACAGAAGCTGGCCATCGCTTATTACCGGCGGGCGACGGGACAAGGAGGCGAGTGATGAGTCTGGGTGATTACCTGCGCTATCTGCGCGCCCTCCATGGCGGGATGGATACCTGGACCATCGCCCGAGCCATCGGCCTGGAGCACCCCTACCCCATCAACGAGATCGAGCAGCGCTACCGCGCGGTGGGCGACGACGATCTGCTGGCCAAACTGGCCACCTACTACGACGTCCCGGTCGAAGACCTGCGTTGGCGGCGGGAGAGATCGCGCAAGGCGTTCACCATCTTCGCCGACGAGGCGATGCGCACCGGGCAGACGGTACGCCTGCACCTGCGCATGGGAGACACCCTGGAAGGGCGGATCACCTGGTGGGACTTGGGCGCGGTAGGATTGCAGCGCACCGGCGATGGGGAGATCATCGTCGTGCAGCGCCACGCCGTGGACGAATGGGAATCCGCCGCCGGAAATTAGCAGCAGTTCAAAGTCAATCAAGCGAGGGCACATGTCCAATCCGTGGAGCGATTTCACCAAGCGACTGGTACTCATTGGAACGCTGATCGGGCTGGCGTTGATCCTGTACCGCTTCAGCGCTATCATTCCACCACTGGTCATCACCGCCATGGTGGCCTATCTGCTCAACCCCCCGGTCGAGCTCATCTGCACACACACCCGCCTTTCGCGCAACTGGGCCGTGGTCATCGTCTACCTTTTGTTGCTCATCATACTCAGCCTGGGACCAGTGATCTTCGTCCCTACTCTTATCCAGCAGGTGCAGGAGATAGACGTCAACTTCCAGAACATCGCCGACGCCATTCAACAGTTCTTCGCCAAGCCGGTGGTATTCATGGGTTACTCGATTGACCTACGAACGGCCTACCAGGAGATCAGCGGGGCGTTACAGAATGTCCTTTCCACCGCTGCCACTCACACCGTCTCCATTCTGGTAAACCTGGCCTCGATTTTCCTGTGGCTGATCTTTATCATCGTGATTTCCTTCTACCTGCTCAAGGACGCGGATAGGCTGGCCCGGACGTTCGAGGACCTCGTGCCGCCGTCGTACCAAATGGAATTCCGCCAGCTTCGCAGCGAGGTCAGCGGCATCTGGAATGCGTTTCTGCGCGGGCAATTGATTCTCTGCGCGGTGGTAGGCACGGTGGTGGCAGCAGTGCTGGCCGTCCTGGGAGTGAGGAACGCCCTGGTGCTGGGTCTGCTGGCCGGAGTGCTGGAAATCATCCCTAACCTCGGCCCCACGTTGGCCGCCGTTCCCGCCGTACTCATAGCCTACTTCCAGGGGTCTGCCCATCTGCCCCTGACCAATGGCTGGTTTGCTTTGCTGGTCATCGCCGCATACGTCGTCATCCAGCAAGTGGAGAACAATTACCTGGTGCCACGCATCATTGGGCGCTCGCTGAATTTACACCCCCTGGTGGTCATCATCGGGGCCATCGCCGGGGGCACCCTGGCCGGAGTGCTGGGCATCCTGTTGGCCGCGCCCACGCTGGCCACTCTGCGCGTGTTGGCACATTACGTCTACTGCAAGATGCTCGACATGGAGCCATTCCCCCAGAAATCCGCGAAGAAAATGCGCGAAGCCGTTGTGGTGGAGGGCCGCGCCTCGGACAGCACACAAACGTAAGAGGTTCTGCCCGAAAAAATATCACCGCCCGACAACCTTCTGGTTGTCGGGCGGTAGTTGTGCCAGGCCGCAGACCCCTCTCTTGAAGCGTGTCTGAGAATTCAATCCAGCGGCTCGAAGTCGCACCTGGAAGGCTTTCAGCCGAGCGTTCACCTGCGTGGACGCCCTCTGTCCGCGCAGGCGGACAGCCAGCCGCAGGCTCATCAGGCGCGATTTCTAATCGCCGGCATTGCAAATCATTGCACGAGAAAAACCTCTTGCTCCTCCACTGCTTTTCCCTGCATGACGGGCAATTTGACGATGAAGGTCGTGCCCACCCCTACCTCGCTTTTCACCTCGATGGTCCCCCCATGCTGTTCCACGATTCCGTAACTCACCGAGAGCCCCAGACCGGTGCCCTGCCCCACTTCTTTAGTGGTGAAAAAGGGATCGAAGATGCGCTTGATGTTCTCCGGCGGAATGCCGATGCCCGTATCCGAGAAAATGATGTGCACTTCGTCGCCCAGGGACCGGGTGATCAGACGCAGGGTTCCACCCCGGGGCATGGCATCACGGGCATTGATAATGATGTTGACGAACACCTGCTGGAGTTGATTGGCGTCAGCCAGCACCTGGGGGAGATGCGGATCGTAGCCCTTCGTTACCACAACGTTATCCAGTGAAATTTGGTGCTCGATCAGGGCACACGCTGCCTCCAGCACCTCGTTGACGTTGGTCGGCTGGAGGGAGGGCTTGCTGCGCCGGGCGAAATCGAGCAGATTCTGGATGATGCCCTTACAACGCAAACCCTCGCGCTCGATGGTGGCCAAAGGCTTGCGCAATGGATCGTCCTCTGGTAGCTTGCGCAGGATGGCCTGGGAAAAACCGAGCATCACGCTGATGGGGTTGTTCAATTCGTGGGCCACGCCGGCCGCTAATTGGCCAATGGAAGCCAGCTTTTCGGACTGGATGAGCTGCTCCTGGGCCTCCTGAAGCTCTTTGGTGCGCTCGACGACCTTCTGCTCCAGCTCCTCACTGAAACTCTTCACCTCGGTGTACAGGCGCGCGTTCACGATAGCGATTGAGGCGTAGTCGGCAAGCGCGGAGAGCAGGTATACGTCGCTCTCCGTGAAAGGCGTGTTCGACACCTTGTTATCCACCGAGAGGACGCCAATGACCTCCTGGCCGGCCTTGAGGGGTACGTACATCAGTGATTTAACCAGATAGCCGGTCTTGACCTTGAGCCGCTGAGCGTCGCCGCTCTCCAGGAACGGCTGGCCTGTCCTGACTACCTGACCAGCGATGCTATCCTCCACGCGCAGGCGGAAGCCGCGTGCGTATTTTTCGCCCAGGCCACGCGCGGCGCGCATGTACAGCTCGCCGCTGTCCTTATCCACCAGCATCAACGTGCCCTCTTCCGCGCCGGTCACATAGACGGCCGCCTCCACGATGCGATTGAGCACTTTCTCCTGATCCAGCAGGGTCGTGACCGACTTCCCGATAGAGTACAGAATGCTCAATTCTTTAACCCGCCGCTCCAACTGACGGTTGACCCGCATGATGTTCTGGGTTAACCGGTCGCGTTCGGCACGCAGACGCACTTCGGTCAGCGCGCGCTCGATGCTCTCCAGCATCTCCTGAGTATCGTAGGGCTTGATGACGTAATCGCGTGCACCCAGGCGAAATGCCTGTACTGCTGTCTCCTCTGAACCGTGGAAGGTCATCAGGATCACCGGGATGGTGGATTGTCTCTCTCGCAGGGCAGCCAGAACCTCCAGCCCGGTCATCTTGGGCATCTTCAGGTCCATGATGATCAGGTCCGGATCCTCGGTCAGAGCCTTGCGCAAGCCCGTTTCCCCGTCTTTGGCAATGATATACTCGTATCCGTTGGGCTCCAGGATGTACTCGGTCAAGAATTGTATGCTATCATCCCGGTCATCCACAACCAGAACCTTCTCGCCGGCCAACACTGCCTCCACACCTAACCGAAGATGTCATCCAAAAGTTTCCGGACTCGCTGCCGTCGTGCCGTGGTATCAGCCTCGTCCACGGCCATCCGCACAGCCACGGCCCGTCCCGCTTTCAACTCGCCTTTTTCAGGCCAGTGCAACGTCTGGTCCCCCAGGCGGATGGGCACTCCCGCGATCTGGGCTGTGGCCTTTCTACGCCGGCCCACCTTGCCCACCCAGACACCGTCGGTCACGGCAGTGGCTGTAGCCTGGGCCGGGGCGACGTCCAGCGTGACAGCCATGCCCACGCGAACGTCCGGCGGCAAGTTTTTCCGAGGCCAGTCCAGCCGCTGCCCGTCGTCGAGCACGACGATGGCCCAATCTTCCTCCAGGCTATCCACGACCCCGCGCAACATCTCTCCCTCCTGCTACTTCTCCGTGCTCACCTGATAGCCGCTGCCGTCCGTGGTAATGGTGATAGTCCCCTGCTGGTCGGTGCGGTAGATTTTGACTTTGCGTCGCGCCAGACGCTCGATCACCTGGCTGCTGGGATGGCCGTAATGGTTGTCCGCCCCCACAGAGATCACGGCCACTTCCGGCGACACGGCGTTCAGCCAAGCCTCACTCGTCCCCGTCTTGCCCCCATGGTGCGATACTTTAAGTATCTGGGCCTGCACGTCGCCCCCCTGATCGAGAATCCATGCCTCTTCCTCATTTTCGGCATCGCCGGTAAAGAGGAAGCTGACTGCGCCGTAGGTCAAGCGGATGACGATAGATGCGTTATTAGTATCGTTGGTCTCGACCACATCATCACCCGGGGCCAGCACTTCCACCTTCAGGGCCGGGTCAAAGTCCAACGGCGTACCCCGCCGGGCCTTAATGGGTGTGAGTTGTCCCGCACTTTTCAGGCGGCTGATCTCCTTCAGGAATGCCTCGTAAGTCTGAGTGGTGTGCTCCTGCCCGGTGAGCACCGCGTAGCGGACCGGAACCTTTTGGAGCACTGTCACCAGCCCGCCGATGTGATCCTGATCCGGGTGGGTGGCTACCAGGAAGTCGAGCTCATCGTATCCGTAAGCGTGCAATGCGGGGATGATGACCTCGTTGGCGTCCCTGGACGAGTTCCCGCCATCAATGAGCATCGTATAGCCGCCGGGCGAAAGGATGAGGATCGAGTCGCCCTGCCCGATGTCGAGGAAAAGCACGGTGAGCGTGCCATCCTGCGGCGGAGGTGGTTGGGTAGGAGTGGATGAATTGATGAGCCCGCAACCCAGGATCAGCAGGCTGGTAAGGACGACCAGGGCGACAACAGCTTGCCAGGAATAGGCAGCGAGGGACCTGTGTTTTCTCATGATGTATCTGTTCTTTCTGACTGCACGTTCTGGATGCCACGGCTTTTGCCATCTAGCCCCATTTTACCAGACTACGGCGGAAAAATCAAGAGCAATGGAAATGAAGATGAAGCGAAGGCCCCACCTGCCCGTAACTTGGGCCATCTAGGGCTGTTCAGTTCTTTACGGAAGGCTGGGTAGGCTGGGCCGCACCGCCGTCGCACCGCCGTGGAACAGGCGGTGCTGGATCAAAAAACAGGCCAGCACCGGCTCTTCCAGGCCAGTCACCTCGTCATCGGCTATCATCTTTCTCATCCGTCGCGGCCAACTCCAACTGACGACGGTAAAGCTGGCTGTAAAGTCCGCCATGCCGCATCAGTTCGTGGTGATCACCCACTTCGATGATGCGTCCTTCTTCCAGGGCAATGATCTTGTCGGCGTCGCGGATGGTGCTCAGCCGGTGGGCGATGACCAGTGAGGTACGGCCTTTCAGTACCGATTCCAGCGCCTGCTGAATCAAGTACTCTGCTTCAGCATCTACTGACGAGGTAGCCTCGTCCAGAATGAGTATGCGCGGGTCGGCTAGAATGGCCCGCGCCAGGGCCAGGCGTTGTTTCTGTCCGCCGCTCAGCTTCACGCCCCGCTCGCCTATTTCGGTGTCGTAACCATCGGGCAAGGCCATGATGAAATCGTGAGCATAGGCAGTTTTGGCAGCAGTGATCAGTTCTTCATCAGTGGCGTCCGGTTTGCCGTAGAGCAGGTTTTCGCGTACGGTAGTGTTGAAAAGAAAGGTGTCTTGCAGTACCACCGCCACCTGTTTCCGCAACGAGCTCAGCTTGACCTTGCGCAGGTCATGACCATCCACTGTAATCCGTCCCTGGGTGGGATCGTAGAAACGACAGAGCAGGTTGGCGATGCTGGTCTTGCCTGCGCCGCTGGGCCCCACCAAAGCCACCATCTCGCCGGCGGCCATCCGAAAGGTGACATCTCGGAGCACCTCATCGCCCGTGCTGTAGCGAAAGCTCACGTTGTGGAAAGCTACCTCACCCCGGATATGGGGAAGTTCTATCGCGTCAGGTGCATCTTTGATCTCCGGCATCACATCCAGCAGTTCAAAGATTCGCTCGCCGGCGGCAATGGCTTGCTGGAAGACGTTATCTATCTCGGTCAGGCGGTTAATGGGCTGGTAAAGCGAAGTGATGTAAGAGAGAAAAGCAATCATCGTGCCTAGAGATAGCTCGCCACGCACGACCATCACGGCTCCGCACCCCAGCACAATGACTGTGCCCAACGAGGCCACGAAGTGCATGGCCGGGAAGAAAGTAGACCAGTAGCGAATGCCCTGCACCCTCGCCTGGTAATAGCTCTCGCTCTCGACGGCGAAGCGCTCCATTTCCCGCTCCTCCTGACCAAAAGCCTGGATGACGCGGATGCCGGACAAGCTGTCCTGTAGCCGGGCGTTGATGTCGCCTAGCCTGTCGCGCACGCGACGGTAGATAGGGCGGACGCGGGTGTTAAAGTAGCGCAGGGCCACGGCCAGTACCGGTACCGGCAGAAGTACCAGCAGCGCCAACCGCCAATCCAGCAGGAAGAGAACGATGGCCGCGCCCACCAGCCGCAGCAGGTCTACGGCCGTCAGCGCCGACCCGTGGGTGACAAACTGCTCCAGAGCGTTGACATCGTTGGTCACACGAGACATGAGCTCGCCGGTGGAAGTGCGCTCGAAGAAGGACAGCGACAGCCGTTGCAGGTAGGCATAAAGACGCACTCGCAAATCCAGAATGAACCGCTCGCCCAGGGCGTGGCGGATGTACATATCCCCGACGTTAATCAACAGGCGCAGTGAGTATGTGCCCAACAGCAACCCGACAAGCGTGCCCAGGCGGGTTAGGTCACGGGCTTCGATGACTTCGTCCACGATCGCCCTCTGGAAGAGCGGCGGAATCAGTTCCATACCCGCTCGCCCTAACAGCAGGACGGCGTTGATCAGCAAAGTCTTCCAGTAGGGGGTGAGAAAAAGAAAGAGCCGTCTCAGAATTCTCATGCTGTCCTGGCTCACTCTACCAAAGCCACGGCCTCGATCTCCACCAGAGCTCCCAGGGGCAGAGCAGCCACTTGCACCGCCGACCTCGCCGGCGGCTTCTCCGGGAAGAATTCGGCGTAGACGGCGTTCATGGCTGCGAAGTCGCCGATGTCTTGCAGGAAGACGGTGGTCTTGACCACCTGGGAAAGCGCGCTGCCCGCCGCCTCCAGCACGGCCGACAGATTGGTCAACACCTGGCGGGTCTGGGCAGCTACGTCGCCCTCGATCAATCGCCCCTGGGCGGGATCAATGGCGATCTGCCCCGCAGTGAACACCAGGTTACCCACGCGGATAGCCTGTGAGTACGGCCCCACAGCAGCCGGGGCTTTGGAAGTAGAGATAACTTCTCGAGACATGGTTACTCCTTTCGTGAATTCGTAGGGAGCGCAATTAGGTTTTGCCGGAACGTGTTGCGTGGTGCGTGTTGCGTGGTGCGTGTTGCGTGTTGCGCGAGACGTCCTGATTTCGCGATGTGATGTTCTCACGTTGGGCTTACCGGGCAGGAATCGCTGGAAGACCTGATTGCCCAGCAGCCGTCCTCGCCGCGTGAGCCGCACCCGGCCCGTAGACGCCTCCAGCAGGCCGAGATCTACCAGTTCCTCCACCTCGCGCCCGTAGAC
>JAGGZG010000363.1 GCA_021162125.1 Anaerolineae bacterium | reverse complement strand
TCGTTCAAGGCGTCGAAGATGCGGAAGATGTCGATCCCGTTCTCGCGGGCCTTGACGATGAAGCGCTCCACGATGTCGTCGGGATAGTGGCGGTATCCGACGACGTACTGCCCTCGCAAAAGCATCTGGAAAGGGGTGTTGGGCATGGCTGCCTTGAGTTTACGCAGGCGTTCCCAGGGGTCTTCGTTCAAGAAGCGCATACAGGCGTCGAAGGTGGCTCCGCCCCACACCTCGACGGAGTGGAAGCCCACCTGGTCAATCTTGGGGGCGATGGGTAGCATGTCATCGGTGCGCAGGCGCGTGGCCAGCAGCGACTGGTGCGCGTCGCGCAGGGTGGTATCGGTGATACGCAGGGGTTTAGGTTTTTCGGGCATCGTCTTTCCTCAAAATTACAACGGGATATTCCCGTGTTTCTTCGGCGGCAGGCTGTCGCGCTTGTTCTCCAACATGCGCAGGGCGGCGATAACTCGCGGGCGGGTCTCGTGGGGGGCGATGACCGCGTCCAGGTAGCCACGCGCGGCGGCGACGTAAGGGTTGGCGAATTTGTCGCGGTATTCCTGCACTAACTCCGCCCGTCGCGCCTCTGTGTCCTCAGCCGCCTTCAGGTCACGGCGGAAGACTACGTTCACCGCTCCCTCCGGCCCCATCACCGCGATTTCCGCGCTGGGCCAGGCCAGGTTGATGTCACCGCGCAGGTGTTTGGAACTCATCACGATGTAGGCCCCGCCATAGGCCTTGCGGGTGATGACTGCCACCTTGGGCACTGTGGCCTCGGCGTAGGCGTAGAGCATTTTGGCCCCGTGGCGGATGATGCCCCCGTGTTCCTGGGCCACGCCGGGCATGTAACCGGGGGTATCGCAGAAAGTGACCAACGGGATATTGAAGCAATCGCAGAAGCGGATAAAGCGCGCCCCTTTGTCGGAGGCGTCAATGTCAATCACCCCGGCCAGGACCATGGGCTGCTGGGCGACGATGCCCACCGGGTGGCCGTCCAGCCGTGCGAAGCCGACGATGAGATTCTGCGCAAAGTGCTGATGCACCTCCAGGAAGTCGCCGTCGTCCACCACGCGGGCGATGACTTCTTTCATGTCGTAGGGCTTGCTGGGGTCATCGGGCACCAGGGTGTCCAGCGCTTCGTCCATGCGCTGCGGGTCGTCGGTTGGCGGGACGTAGGGCGGGTCCTCGACGTTGTTCTGCGGCAGGAAGCTGAGCAGCCGCCGTACCTGGGTTAGGCAGGTCTCCTCGTCGGGCGCGGCAAAGTGGGCCACCCCGCTTTTCGTGTTGTGAGCCATCGCCCCGCCCAGTTCCTCCTGGGTCACCTCCTCGCGGGTGACGGCTTTGATCACCGCCGGGCCGGTGATGAACATGTGGCTGGTGTTTTGTACCATGAAGACAAAATCGGTGATCGCCGGGGAGTAGACCGCGCCGCCGGCACAGGGGCCCATGATTACCGAGAGCTGGGGGATGACGCCCGAGGCCAGCGTGTTGCGGGTGAAAATCTCACCGTAGGCCCACAGGGAATCCACCCCTTCCTGGATGCGTGCCCCGCCGGAGTCGTCAATGCCGATGAGCGGTGCACCGTTCTTCATGGCCAGGTCCATTACCTTGCAGATTTTCGCCCCGTGGGCTTGGCCCAGACTGCCGCCCATCACGGTGAAGTCCTGGGCAAAGACGTACACCAGCCGGCCATCTATCGTGCCCCAACCGGTGACCACGCCATCGCCCAGGAAACGTTTCTCCTCCATGCCGAAGCCGGTGGCCCGGTGGGTGACGAATTCATCTATTTCATAGAAGCTGTCTGGATCCAGGAGCAGTCCCAGCCGTTCGCGGGCGGTGAGCTTACCCTTGGCGTGCTGGGCGTCAATCCGCCGCTGCCCGCCGCCCTGGTGGGCCTGTTCCCGCATCTCCTCCAGCCTGTCCAATTTCGAATCACCTGTCATCAGTGTGTCCCTCCCTCATTGCTTTTTGAACTGCCGTCGTATGTTCCTCCGGCTCAAAAACCAGAGGGCAAAGGTGTTGACCACGACGGCTATCACAACCATCGCCACGTCGCGATCGCGCCAGAACTCAGAGCGCACGAATACGAACTGGTTAATCAGTCCGCACAGGTAGTACAGCGGGATGCAGACCAGGGCCAGTCGCCGGCCCCACTCCCGCCGCAGCCACAGTCCCACGCCGGCCACAATCAGCCCCACTCCCCACAGCACGCTCCAAGCGATCACTAGCGGGCTGATGGAAGCGCCCACCTCGACCAGCACGACCCACTGGTGCAGGAGTACCCAGGCGCGGGCCAGGCTGTATCCGCCCAGAGCGAAAACCCACAGGGCGAAGCAGGTGAGACCGGTAGAACGCTTCATGTTCGCCGCCGAGAGGCCATGACTGCATACACTATTATAAACACCGTAGTCACGGCCACGGTGTGCCATTGCATCCACGTTAGAGGCACTTGCCAGGGAATACTCGGATGATAATCCAATCCGTAGTCCACCCAGTCGTTGAGCAGGAACCACCCGCTCACCGTGAGCGCGGTCGGCCAGTCCATGCGCAGGAACGAGAGCAAGAACAGCCCTTCCAGGATCATCCCTGCGTGGGTCAGGGTCATGGCCACGCTCATGAAGTTGAAATCCGCTGTGCGCGACCAGTACACCACCCAGTAGAACACCGTCCAGATGCCGTACTTGATCAGCCCCACGGCGACCAGGGCGTTGATCCAGGGGCGGCTGCGCCTCAGCAGGATTAGCGTCAGCGGGATGACGAACAGCAAGGCATACAGCGGGCAATCGGGGACGAAGACCCACATGTACCACGGAGTCTGCAGCAGAGTCCTTCCGTACCAGGAGATGAACCCCCACAGCGAGCCGGCCAGATTACACAGGATGATGAAAATCGCTACCGGCCTGCATAGCACTAAGTCTCGCATCCGCCAGTATATTCGCAGCGTCCCCGTCCGTCGTCTCTCACCTGTTGCTTCCATCTCGCTCACGCTACTCCGGCTCCTCTTCTTCACCGTTTCTGATCAACCGGATGGGCACCCCGCCGACCATCGCGCCGGGCGGCACGTCCTTGTTCACCAGGCTCATCGCGCTCACCGTAGCCCCGTCACCGATGACCACCCCGGGCAAGATGGTGCAGTTGGCGCCGATGACCACGTCCCGGCCGACGACCACCGGCCCGCGCCGCCACTCATCGCGCAGAAACTCGTGACCCAGGAACACAGTGTTGTAGCCGATGACGCTATTCTCCCCGACGGTAATCTCCTCCGGGAAGAAGATGTCCATCATCGCGCACAGCCCGAAGGAAACGTCCCGCCCGATTTTGGCCCCGCACCAGCGGTAAAACACGTTCTTCAGTTTCATCGAGGGCAGAAAGCGGGCGGTGTAAATCAACAGGAAATTGCGAATCACTTTGAGCGGATTCGCCATTTTGTACCAGTATTGCAACGAGTTCTTAGGCCCGGCCGGGCGATAGACCGTCAGCCGTTCCTTTTTTCGGGGTTCGAGTTCCATGCAACCTCACAACTCAATGGTCTCTCTGTTTTGTGTTGATGGGCTATCAGCTCGCCGGTGTCACCCCGAGCGATAGCGAAGGGTCTCGTCTTCACACAACGGGATGCTTCGCTATCCTCGTCCCCACCGGAGATGCCTTGCCAGAATCCGATCAGTCCTTTTCAGAAGGGCATACTCGAATTCGTCATCACCCGCTTAGCGATAGGGAGACACCAGCACATTGAAAGGATCTCGTGCCATCTTGCGTACCTCGGCTGTTACTACTCAGGCCAGCGGTTGAAACCGCGCCTGAGGAGCTAAAGCTGGCTGTCCACCTGCGTGGACAGGTGTGTCCACGCAGGTGGACGCTCGGCTGCAAGCCCTCTAGAGGCGATTTCAATCGCTAACAGAAGTAGCCTGAGCAGTTACCCTCGGCTACGAATAATGGCTGCCCAAGACCTGGAGCTGAACCGCCGCGCAGAGTGTAGCGAAGCGTGGTCGGCTTTCAGTGGGTGGTTGGGCGGCTTCACCCGCCGGGTCCCATAAGACGCTGATACGTTCGCTCTGATTGTGGACAGTCGGTCACGATCACTCCGATGGCTGCAGGACCGCCACGCCATCGAACGCCGTGCCGATCCAGACTCTGCCATCTGGAGCGACGCAGATGGATGTTACCGTGTTGCTCGGAAGGCCCTCGCGTTCCGTGTAACTCTGCCAACTCCCATCTTTCAGGTGAGAGACACCACCGTGCGTGCCGAACCATAGCGAACCATCCGGCGCGACCGCGATGGCGTTGACTTCCGGGTTAACCAACCCATCGTCCGGAGTGTACGTCGTCCATGTCTGACCGTCAAAGCGGGACACCCCGGCATCGGTGCCCACCCACACCGCGCCGTTCTGATCCACTGCTACAGCGTAGACATTGTTACCCGCCAGACCATCAGCTGTTGTGTAATTCGTCCAAGTATTGCCGTCAAACTTCGATACGCCACCCTTCGTGCCGGCCCAGACGGTGCCATCGGATGCGACGGCAATTGCCTGCACGCAGTTGTCACCCAGGCCATCACTTTTGTCGTAAGTTGTCCAGCCCTGACCGTCAAAGTGGGAGACGCCTCCGCGCACATCGCAAGAGCCAACCCACACCGTCCCATCGGGGGCTATGGCGATGGAGGAGACTTTGTTATTGCGCAGCCCATCCCGCTCAGTGTACGTCTTCCACGAAGACTCGTCAAAGCGAGCCACGCCCCAGAAATCGGTGCCGATCCAGAGGCTGCCGTCCGCTCCCATCGCCACCGCAGTGATACAGTTACTGGGCAACCCGTCATCTTTAGTATAGGTTTTCCAGCCGCTACTGTCAAAATGGGACAGTCCATGTGAAGTTCCAAACCAGGCTGACCCATCCGCTGCGACCGCGATGGCGATCACGCTATTATCAGCCAGCCCATCATCCTCTGTGTAGGTGGGGAGCTTCGGGCCGGTGCTTGTCCCCAATTTGGAGCCACACCCCAGCAGGATCACCGTTTTCTGTTCGTGGACGGCGACAAACGCCTCCGCACCGAGATCGCCTTTTTCCCACACGATGATCCCGCCCTCCTCCGAGGTGAGGTCCAATGTCCTGTTCCATCCCCCTCGGGGCGGGTTCTCTTGGTAGAACCGAACGACCTTGGACGGCGCATCGGCGGTGACGTAGACAGCGACCTCGCCTCCTGATGCCTGCGACATCGCCTCCATCTGACGGACCAGGTCTTTCAACTCGGCCTGCATCTGCGGCTCCTCCTGGGAACCGGGGTAGACGTAGAGATCAGCAAGACAGGACTCGCCCTCCTGTCCCGGGGTCGAGATAGCAGTGGAAGATGGTTGGGTTGGAGTGACCTCAGGTGGCCGAGTTGTGCCAGGGGCACCAGCGCCACCAGGGCCACAGGCCAACAAGAGCAGCACCAGCACGACAAAACAGATGATGCTTCTGCAATAGGATTTCATTTTCCCTCCCTCCTCAACAGTATTTTAGCAGATTTTACAAAGCAGTTTGTACAGTAGACCATTTCACCGCCGAGACGCTGAGGGCGCAGAGATTTTTATACTTTTTCTCGGCGTCCTCTGCGCCTTTGCGGTGATTCCCAAAGAGAATGTAAAAAGTGCAAAACTACTGTATATGTTTTCCCCTGTCTGCCGTATGATTATTCTTGATCATTCCGAACAGCTATCTAACGGCCGCGGTTCACCCGCCGGGCGAGTGCGGGGGAGCACCTTTGCTAGAAAACTCACTGAAAGCGCGTATGACCGCCGATGTGCGTGGGTGATAGCCCGGTCGGCTGGTCGGGTAGCGGGACGGCGTTGTCACCACCTCGCCCCCTCAGAACCGCGCTTGCGACTTTCACCGCACGCGGCTCAAGCCGCTCAAACGCCCTTTTCACAGGACACGGCTTTGATACGTTCCAACCCCGGCTGTGGACCTGGCAGTGGCAATTCAGATGGGACATCGTCCTTGCTGTTCCATCCACAGTTGGAGCGTTTGCCTCTGCCCTCTGAGGCTCTCTCTGGCTTTCCACCTCAGTCTCAC
>JAGGZG010000074.1 GCA_021162125.1 Anaerolineae bacterium | reverse complement strand
GTCCTTAAGCCTGGACGTTTACGTCCAGGCCTTCCGGCGATAGCCCCACGAATCCGCGAAGAACTACCTGTGGATTTTCACGATCGTGATCAGTGTCAGTACTTTAGCAGATTTTACAAAGCAGTTTATACGGTAGACCGTTTCACCGCCGAGACACTGAGGGCGCAGAGATTTTTATACTTTTTCTCGGCGTCCTCTGCGCCTTTGCGGTGATTCCCAAAGAGAATGTAAAAAGTGCAAAACTACTGCAGTGTGTCACTTGACTGAATTTCGAGGGGAGGAGGTCACTTTGCGAGAGATTCTATTCGAACACCAGACTGAGTCTGGCCAGATCATTCGCGTAGTCCGTGGCGACTTGACGGGGGAGCAGGTGGATGCCATTGTCAATGCCGCCAACGAGCACCTGGCTCACGGCGGTGGGGTGGCAGGCGCGATTGTGCGCCGGGGTGGGTATAGCATCCAGGAGGAGAGCAATCGCTGGGTGCAGGAGCACGGGCCAGTGCGCACTGGCACAGCAGCCATCACCGGAGCGGGTAATTTGCCCTGCCGTTACGTCATTCACGCCGTGGGGCCGGTGTGGCGTAAGCGCGGGGACGAGCCGGAGTTGTTGGCCAGTGCCGTGCGCAGTGCGCTGCAACTGGCCAGCGAACATGGTCTGAGCAGCGTATCCATTCCGGGCATCTCATCGGGGATTTTCGGCTTCCCCAAGCCGCTGTGCGCTGAGGTGATACTGGCTACGGTGGACGAGTTCCTGGCGGCCCACCCCGAAGGCAGCGTGCGTGAGGTCAACCTGTGCAACATTGACCGGCACACGGCGAACATCTTCGCCGAGGAAGCTCGCCGCCGCTTTGGAGATGCAGGTCAGAATGCCAACCTGGGATGAACTGTTCACACAAGAAAAGTTCCGCTGGCGGGACGCACATCAGGCTATTGTTGAGTTCGTGCCAGAGTTGCGCGCCGCTGGCGCACAGCGAATACTCGATCTGGGTTGTGGCACGGGGCGACACGCGGTGTACCTGGCGGGTCAGGGATTCGACGTTTGGGCCTGCGACATCTCCGCGCGAGGGCTGACCTACGCCCGGCAATGGATGGCCACGGAGGGACTGACTGCCCACCTCCAGTACAGTGACATGGCCGCTCTCCCTTACCACGATGGCGCGTTTGGCGGCCTGGTCAGCACGTTCGTCATTTATCACGGTCGGCTGAGCGACGTTCGGCGTACCGTTGCAGAAATCCACCGCGTTCTGCGGCCTGGTGGCCTGGCTTTGCTGACGTTGATCTCGACCCGTGCCGGCAGCTACCGCCAGGGGCGGGAAGTCGAGCCGGACACCTTCATCCGGGCAGTTGGCAACGACTCCGGCATTCTGCATCGTTACTTTGACGAGGACGGTGTGCGCCGTCTGCTCGGCGATTTCGAGATACTGGCCCTCCGCCTGGAGGAATCGGACACGACGGACGAAGCTGGCAGTGTCTGTCATCACGCTCACTGGTGCGTGCAAGTGTGCCGCCCCTGAGTCGAGATCCCCTTTAGTGCTAACCGCACTCCGGCCCACTGCGATTGTAGCATCAGAACGCCCGCACCGCGTTTGATCGCTGCGGATTGCCAAATCCGGCGGAGGTGAGGAAAGAACGCAGGTGCCTTTGCGGGGTTAGAATTAGAAAAAAACGGCAAAAAGGGCTGGTCAAAAAGACAAAAACGTGGTACAATTTATGTGATCTACTTACTCGTGGGGTGAAGCGGGGGATGAGGAGGCAACCCATGACCAGAGACAGCTTGACTAAACAGGAGAAGATAACCTTCCTGAAAGATGTAGTGGGGGCAAGTGACTTCACTACGGATTATCTGCCTGTTTTACTGGAGTATCTCGACGATGAGGATCCAGAAGTACGCGCTCTGGCGATTGAGAATCTGTGGGATTATCCCGAGCCTGAGCTGATTGATCACCTCATAGATAAGGCGGAGCACGATCCCAGCGCCGACGTGCGCTGCAAGGCGATCATTACCCTCGGCCGGTTTATCTATGAGGGGGAAATGGCCGACTACGATTTCGACTGGGGCGAGATGGAGGAATTGATGCGCGCCGATGAATTGCCCCAGGAGGATTTCCTGCGGGTCAGGCGCTTCCTGATCGACCTCTATCGTGACGCGGCCAAACCGCTGGACGAGCGGCGCTATGCGGTAGAAGCACTCGGCTTCCACACCGATGACGAGGTCTTTTCCATCATCGAAGAAGCCTATGCCCACCCGGATCCGAAGATGAAAATGAGCGCTATCTTCGCTATGGGGCGTAGCGCGAATGTTCGCTGGACGGACACTATCCTGAAGGAACTCCGCAATCCCCGGAAAGAGCTGCAGGTGGAGGCCATTCGCGCCGCCGGGGAGGTAGGGCTGGAGGAGGCCGGCAAGGAACTGTGGCGGCTCACCTACTCGGAGGACCGCGACGTCAAGCTGGAAGCTATCTGGGCATTGGGCCAGACGGGGTGGGAGGAAGCATTCGAACGGCTGGACGAGTTGACGATCCTGGGCGAGGACGAGGAAATTCGCGAAGTTGCTGAGGATGCGTTGGAGGAGTGGTCTCTTTTTAGCGGCTTGATGGAGGATATGTTCCTGGAGGAGGAAGAACTCACGGAATGGCTCATGGACGAAGATATCGAGGATGAGCTTGAGGAGTTTGAAGACGAGGACTGATGCCCTCGTTCCACGATTACCACAGGCGGGCTCTGTGCCCGCCTGTTCCATTTTTCTGAGGTACGATTTCATTGCGAACGAGGTAGGGTAGGGAGGTGCTGAACCATGCTTCTGAAAGTACCTACGCGCCACAACGATAAGCTACGCCAGGTAGTGGCGCGGATCAACCAGGACGTCGAGTTGGAACAACTGTGGAAGTGCGTCAACATCAATGCTGTAGATCGGGGTGGCATCAGTGACCACGGAGCGACACACGTTCGCATCGTGGCCAATGCAGCGCTCAAACTCCTGCGCTTGTTGATGGAGGCCGGGATCACGACCAGCGTGGAAGACAACTACGGACTGACCCAGGACGATGCGGAGGTGATCGTCGTCCTCGCTGCTTGCCTGCACGACCTGGGCATCGCTATCCATCGGGATAACCACGAGCAGCATAGCCTGGTGCTGGCCGTACCCAAACTGCGGCAGCTTTTGGATGGGGTGTACGATGAAAGGCAGCGCACGATCATCACTGCCGAGACTTTGCACGCCATGATCGCTCATCGCTGGGATGAGCGCTGTCTGACAATCGAGGCCGGCGTGATGAAGGTGGCCGATGCTCTGGATATGACCCAGGGCCGCTCGCGCATCCCTTTCGAGGCTGGCGAAACCAATATCCATTCTGTGTCGGCGGCGGCCATTGATGCCGTCTCCCTGCAGAAGGGGGAGAAAGTGCCTGTTCGCATAGAGATTACCATGACCAACTCGGCGGGCATCTTTCAGGTGGACGAGTTGCTCAAGCGCAAGCTGCGCAATTCCAGCATCGCTCTCTACGTGGAGGTCGTGGCCCGCATCGAGGGAGAGACGGAGAAACGACTCATCGAGTTCTACACGCTGTAGGAGCGGCCCCTGAAAAGATTCAGGGGCATCGCTGATAATTGATGCCCCTGACGTGGGATTCACATCGCGGTGCCGTGTCCAGCATGGCTAGTTGGGGATAATTAACCGCTGCCCGGCATAGATGTAGTTGAGATTGTAGATACCGTTGGCCTGAGCGATGGCCCATGGACTGGTGCCAAATCGCCAGGCGATGGAGGTCAGCGTGTCGCCCCAACGCACTGTGTAAACAGTGTATGGGTAGGAATAGCCTGTGCCGGGGTAGATCAGCAATACCTGCCCGGCGTAGATGCGATTGGGGTTGGCGATGCCGTTGAGCTGGGCGATGGACCAGACCGTGGTGCCGTAGCGCCAGGCGATTTGGGTCAGGTTCTCCCCCCACCGGACGTAATGGTAGACCGGGCCACTCTTTGGGGGTGCGGCGTTAGCGGGGCTGACGAGGACGCCGATGAGTACCAAAACGATACCCCCCACGAAAGCGATGCGTTTCATTCGCGATCACCTCCTTCCCTCGGGAGCAAGTCACGCTGGCAAGAGCATCGCGATGCTTGACCTTATTATACAACATTCTTGGTCATCTGTCACGTATATTGATCAGAGGGGGGCGTTTCAAACGCCCCCCTCTAGCTCCCCCGTTTCACGGGGGGAGGATTTGTCCCATAGGGATCAAGTTAACGGTCACAGGGCTGCCCCAAGTTCCCCTCCCCTGGTGGGAGGGACTTGCTACCCTTCCTTGCGGGGAGCGGTCACCTGGCTTGTCCCCCTTGGCTTGATGCCTATGAGGACTTGACCTCCCCCCAGAACCCTGACCATACGGCGTGGCGGGTCACAGGACGTCCGCTGAGATGAGCAGGTCAGCCGTGGCGATGTTGGTCGCCAGCGGCACGTTATGCACGTTGCAGACGCGCATCAGGGTCTGGATGTCCGGATCGTGGGGATGCTTGTCCAGCGGGTCTACCAGGAAGATCACCCCCTCAATTTCACCCTGAGCTACGCGGGCGGCTATTTGCGCATCACCGCCTTTGGGACCGGAAAGGACGCGCTCTATCTGTAAGCCTACCTTCTCTTGCAATAGCTTGCCAGTGGAGCTCGTAGCTATCAGATGATAGCTCTCCAGTCTATCTCGATTGTACATGGCCCAGGCCACCATGTCAGCTTTCTTCCCATCGTGAGCGATCAGAGCGACAGTTTTCATGCCATGCACCTCCATCAGGATTTCTCTGTCAGTGTAATTAATGTGACCTCGGGGCGACAGTTGAAGCGGATCGGCGGGTAGATGGTGCCCACGCCCCGGTTGGTGTACAGTGTCAACTCCTCGATGTGATACAGCCCGGTCGGGTAACGCCGGCCCAGGTAGGGCAGTACCGGCGCGCCGATGAGGGGTAGCCGTACCTGCCCGCCGTGGCTGTGCCCCGAAAGCTGAAGATCCACGCCGCCGTGTTCGGATACAACGTCGGCGTAGTCTGGCTCGTGGGCCAGCAGGATGATGGTGGCGTCAGCAGGCGCACCGTTCAGCGCTGCGTCCAGATCAGGGTCTCCAGACCAGACGTCGTCTACCCCGGCTACCCACAGCTCGCCGCCCGCCAGTGAGAGCCCAGCATTAACCAGCACACTGATACCCACGTTGGTCAATTCCCGCCTGATCAGCGGGGCATCCTCCCAGAGATCGTGATTGCCCAGGCAGGCCACTACGCCCTGGGTAGCTTCCAGGGATGCCAGCTCCTGCGCGCATGCCTGCGCGTACTCAGCGGAGCGGTAAACGAAGTCTCCCGTCAGGGCCACCAGGTCCGGTTGCAGTGCGTTGGCAATGTTCACCGCGTGGCGGACGTCCGCGATGCTCACCGTGGGCCCCAGATGCAGATCGCTCAGATGGGCGATGGTGAATCCAGCCAATGGCGGCGGTAAATCGGGCAGGGCCACGGCCACGCGCTCCACCTGCAGCCAGTCAGGCTCGATGCGGGAGACGTATAGCAGGCCACAAGTTGGCGTGACCACTGCACCCGCCGCAATACCCAGGCATCCGCGTAAAAATTGGCGTCGCGTCATCCGCTTTGACATCGGTGATCCTCGGAGTTGGCACGTTGCGATCAGTACGGCTTGTCCCCGGCACAACCTCCGCCCACGGCGACGTGCAGGGCCTACACGATACCTGAAATCACACTCATTATATCACCGCCACGTTATCAGGGCAAACCGGCCAACTGAGCGGGGCGCAGCGAAGTCGAAGGATACCTGCTCACTTACAGCGGGACGCATTGGTTGAATTACGAGCAGAGCAGCGCCAACACACGAGAGGATGGGGCAGGGGGGAACGTCAGGCGCAACCGGTGGCCCGCAGATGTTCGACGCCGGCGATTATCTCCTCGGGCCGGTTCCGGTGCTGCACCTCGCAGGTGCGGATGATCTCGGGAGGGAGCCAGGGGGCCAGGCGGGCGAAGTCCAATTCGCCCAGGCCGGGCGCCAGGTGATCGCGCAGGCCCTGGATGTCGCTGAAGTGCACGCCTACCAGCCGCGAGTGTAGCTCCTCCAGCCAGGCGACGTGCGGGACAAAGCCTAGTCGTTCCAGCGCCTCGGCGTGGCCTGTATCGTGCCAGTAGCCGATCAGTGCCGGGTCGGCCTCGTTGAGCAGGTAAATGGCCTCCTCGGGCCGCGAGGGAATCTGATAGTAGTGGACACGCACTTCGACGCCCAGGCACAGGCCCAGGCGGTCGAGGTCGGGCAGAAGCTCATGCAGGCTACGGCGAGCGATCTCCAGGTTGATCGGGACGCGGGCTCGACGGGCGGCGTCGAGACGCTCTTTTGCTTCTTTGAAAGCAGGTGAGCCAGCCAATCCCGCTTTGTACAGGCGGCGCAGGGCCTCCTCCAAGCCGGGGTCAATGTCCAGCTGTCCGGCGTGGACGATCACGGCACGCGCGTCCAGTTCGGCAGCAGTGCGGAGAGTAGTGCGCAGCATGTCCACGGCCTCCCGCCGCTTGTCCTCGTCGGTCGAGGAGATGAAAAGACCTCGTCGCCGGACCTCGTCGGAAGGCAAAATTGCGGGGCAGGGGTGGTGGACGCTGGTGATGATCACCTCGCTGCGAGGCAGAGTGGCCAGCATTGCCGGGCTGACCTTGTGATTGAGCTCGAAGCGGTCGAAGCCCATCGCTCGCCCGGCGGCGAAGAAATCCGCCAGCCGCTCGAAGCGGCCAATGGCCCACATTGAGGAGAGGCCCAGCGCGCTCATCGGTCGTTCTGAGTGATCATCCATTATTTGTCCTACCTTGTGTCGTAAAGTGCGACAGAGGCCACACCGACCTATCGGGGTGGCCCCTGAGTCTTGTGCGATACGTTGTTCAGCCGAGATCGGTGAAAAGCTGCAAGTAATCACGCAGGTGGCGGGTGCTGAGGAAGTTCTTGCGCACGTGCTCCCGGCCTTGCTCGCCCATGCGTCTGGCCTCGTCGGGATGCTGGAGCAGGTAGAGCGTTTTCTCCGCACAAGTCTCCACGCTATCCACCAGGAAGCCCGTCTCCCCATCCAGTACTTGCAAGGGGATGCCCCCCACGTTGCCGCCGACGACCGGTGTCCCCTTCCACAGTGCCTCGGTAACCACCAGCCCAAACCCCTCACGGGTGGATTTCTGGATTACCACGTCGGACATGGCCTGGAAGGCGTTCACCTCGCGATTGCCTACCCCGTGAAAGTTGTGCAAGACGTGGATGTCGAAATCCTCACCAGCGTGGCGGACGGTGCGGTCGTAGTACACCCAACCTTCCGGGTCGTCAGAGGCCATCGAGCCGAGCAGGGCAAGCTGGACGCCCGGCATCTCCTGCTTCACTAACCGGTAGGCGTCAATCACCCCCAGCGGGTCTTTCCAGGGGTCGTAGCGCGAGACCTGCGTCAACAGAGGCCGGTCCAGATCAACCCCATAGCTGCGGATGATTTTTCTGCTTTCCTCTGGAGGTTGTGCGGCGTTCTTGGGCGAGAGGGGGTCAATGGTCGGGGTTATGATCGCCAGATGAGGGAAGGCAAGGCCCTGCCCTACGTATTGCTGCATGGTGAAAATACCCGCGTCGTAGACCTGCAAGTAGGGGACGATAAACTCCCAGAAAGCGGGGTTGGGCGTCGAGGTGTCAATGTGGCAACGCCAGATCCAATGCCGGCCGCCTTTCCCCTGGCGGTAGGTACACATGCCCGCCGGCTGGGGGTCGTGCACTATCACGAAGTCGTACTCTCCCTCGAAAGCAGCAGCATTGTACTCGTTGTACCGCCGCCAGATGTCCTTCATTGCCTCAGTCAGTGGCAGGTCCATCCCTTGCAGCCCGTTGTGGAAGGACTTGGTCACGTTGAAGAACTCATCGGAGCCGGTGATGATCTGCCACTTGGCGTCCAATCCCACGTCGCACATCAAAGGCACCAGCGTGTAAAGCATCTCCGCCACGCCGCCGCCAAAGGCGGTAGCGCTGACGTGCACCACTCGTGCACCTTTCAGCGGCCCGGCCAGGGCGCGGATTTGCTCAATGGTCTCGTCGCCGACGATGGGGGCGTAGTCGGCCAGGGATTTGGGCTGCAATTCAACGGTTTGTAGCATGATGATATGCCCTCCTGGGGAAAATACCAGGGCCGACTTTAGCCAGTTGTAGAGACCCATTTTCTCTGAGAGCCTATTTGAAAAATTCCGCGCCCCCAGGCATCCGGGGTTTTAAGTGACTTGGCTGATTGCAAAGCCTCTTTAGACCTCGGATGCCTAATTCTCGCATTTTTCAGACGCGCCCCAGAGGAAACAGGTCTCTAAAAATCTAGCCTTTCACCGACCCAGCTAGTATGCCACGGATGAAGTAGCGTTGCAAGCTGAAGAAGACGATCATTGGCAAAAGCATTGACAAGAACGCCGCTGCCGTCAGCAGATGCCAGCCGCCGCCCAGCGAGGTAACCAGGTTACTGATCTGATAGGTCATCACCGGCGTTGTGCCGCCCAGGAAGACCAGGGCCACCAGCAGGTCATTCCACACCCACAGGAACTGGAAGATACCCAGCGAGGCAATCGCCGGCACCGAGAGGGGGATTGCCAGACGGAAGAAGGCTGTCCACACGGATGCCCCATCCAGGTAGGCGGACTCGAATAGGTCACGCGGCAGAGCACCGAGGAAATTCCGCAACAGATAGATGGCATAAGGTAGACCGAAACCTGTGTGGAATAGCCAGACGCCGAGAAAAGTGCCGTTCAGTCCCAGACTCGTGTATATCTTGTAGATTGGGATCAGGGTCATCTGCAGGGGCACGACCTGCAATCCGACCAGGATCGCAAAAAGCACCTGCCGGCCGTGGAAGTCCAGCCAGGAGAATGCATACGCTGCAAAAGCGGCGAACAGGATCGGCAGAATCGTCGCCGGGATGGTGACCAGCAGGCTGTTGATGAACGCCCGGCCCATGCCTGTCTGCGAGGTGGTCATATCCTTGATGAAGTTACAGGTTCTCTCCCCGGGGATGATATTGCCTTTCGCGCATTCTTCCCGGTAAGTTTCGCGCCCACGATAGCCGACCAGCGCGTCCACGTAGTTGCTCAGCGTGAAACGCGGTCGCGTGTCTAGCCCGGACTCCCGTCTAAGATAGCTCAGAATGTTGGCTGTCTGCTGCTCGTTGGGCCACTGATCCTTTTCGATGTGAACTTTGCCATCGAACTCCTTGGAAAATGTGGCGGCCAGATACATAGAGCGACGATACTTGCTGACGAGGTCGGGATCGAACAGGTTGACGCCCGCGACCTTGCTGCCATTACTGCCGTGGCACGGACTGCAGAACTGCTTGTACTCCGCTGCCCCTTTGGGAGGAGCAAATACCATCCACCATCCTGTCTCGTTTACGTCCTGCACCGGCCGGAAGGAAGTCACCAGCAGCCCCACGGCTGGCAGGAGCCATACCACGCACATCGCGATGATCGCCACGTGAACAGGGATACGTCCCAGGACGTTGTTCAACTTTACCATGTTGTTCATCGGATGGCCTCCTGCTCTCGAAAGCGACGGACGTTGTAGAGCATTACCGGGATGATGGCCAAGACCAGGATGACGGCGATGGCTGCTGAGCGCCCGGCATCCTGGTGCTGGTACATTTCCATGTACATGCGGTTGGCGATGACGTCTGTGCCGTAGTTGCCCCCGGTCATCACGTAGACGATGTCGAAGACCTTGAGCACGTTGATGGTCATGGTGGTGATGACTACCGTGATGGTGGGCATGATCATGGGCACCATGATCTTCCAGAATACCATCCACTCGTTGGCACCGTCCACCCGTGCCGCTTCGAGAATCTCGGCGGGCACTCCCTTGAGTGCGGCTGATAGGATCGTCATGCAGAATCCGGTCCATATCCAGATGCCTACTACGATGAGGGCAATGTTATTTACCCAGGGACCTGTGGAAAGCCAGGCTACCGGTTTCCCACCCAGGGCGGTGACGATGGCGTTGAGCAAGCCGATCACCGGTACATTGGGATCGTTAGGATTGATCGGATAAGCGTAGACGAATTTCCAGATCACGCCTGCGCCTACGAATGAGATCGCCATCGGCAGGAAGATAATGGCTTTTGCCAGAGGCTCGTAGCGCACGCGATCTGCGAGCACGGCATAGAATAGACCCAGGCTGACGGTGCCGCTCACCATCAGGATCAGCCAGAGGGCGTTGTTCCTGAACGAGGTCAACATTACTTTTGAAGTCAGTGCATAGCGATAGTTTTCCAGAATGCCCCAACAGGGTTGGTCTGGCTGGCAAGCAGCACTCGCCAACTGCGTTGAATCGGCATTTTGGAAACTAAGCAGGAACGTGTTGAAAGTGGGGTACGCTACGTAGATAATCAAGATCGCCAGGGCCGGCCCGACGAATATCCAGGGTAAGAGCTGACCCTGCCTCATTATCGCGGGTGCGGCTGATTTTTTCATGGGCTCGTCCTTTCTGGATGCCTGGCCGGGGCATTAGACGGGCGTGGCGGCCAATGGATTGGATCGTCAGCTAACCCACGGCAGGCAAGTTTCAGGAAAGGGGAGACACCTATGATAGGGTGTCTCCCCCGATAGACAGCACACACGGTTACTTGAACACCTCTTCGGCTTTCGCTTCCAGGCGATCCAGGATGGCGTCCAGGTCGCCGCCGTTGACGTACTCGGTGATGGCCTGGAACTCGTCCATGCCCATGCCGCCGGGCAGCAGGTCGCCGGTGTCGAAGGAGACGGCC
>JAGGZG010000231.1 GCA_021162125.1 Anaerolineae bacterium | reverse complement strand
TGGCCGGATTCGACCATCCGCAAGTGCTGGATTACCTGCGTTCCGACCCAAACTACTTCCGCGTGGAGTCGGCCCGCGAGGCGTTGGGCGTGTGGCAACCCGATTTCAGCTTGCTGTATGGGCTGTACGACCTGGGCGGGCTGTGGAACCCGCTCAGCCTGGCCGCTTACGACGCTTTCTACTGGAGCGTGGGGCGGGACTCGCCGCTGTACGACTTCGTCGGGGTCAAGTACCTGATCACCCGCAAGGACAAGCCGCCTGGTGAGGGGAAGTTCGTCTTGGCCTTCGACGGCGACCCGCAGGTGGACGTCTACCTGAACACGGCGGCTTTGCCCCGTGTGCTGCTGGTACATCGCGCCCTGGTCGTCCCCGACGCGGGCACGGCCCACACCCGCATCCACGCCCCGGACTTCGACCCGGGGACGATGGTCGTGTTGCTGGAGGGGCAGGGCCAGCCGCTGGACGTTGGTCCAGGCGACGGAGAGCGCTGTCTGGGCATCTCTGATTTCGGGAGCAATCACCTGGAAGTGACAGTGACCACCCCAGTGGAAGGGTATCTGGTGGTCAGCGACATGTTTTACCCTGGATGGGTGGCGACCGTGGATGGAGAGCCTCGACCCGTGCTCCAGGCCAACTACTGCTTCCGCGCGGTGTACGTGGGGCCGGGCGAGCACCGCGTGCGCTTCGAGTTTCGACCCCGCTCGTGGGCGGTGGGATGGGCGATTAGCGCCGTGACCGCCGTCGCCCTGTTCGTCTGGGCAATGATTGCGATGTTCCGCTCGTACTCCCCAGGGATTTTTGCTGCGCTATCCCGTCACCCGCTTGACTTGCGCGATAATAGAAACTGAGTATAATTATTTGGCGGGCGGGACTCGCGAGCCCGCGTGGGCCGTTAGCTCAATTTGGCAGAGCAGGTGACTCTTAATCACTCGGTTGCAGGTTCGAGTCCTGCACGGCTCACCATCATATCGCAGGGGCGGGGGCAGCCCGCCGTGAACGTGAAAGCTCCCGGCAATTGGGGCCGGGAGCTTTTTGTATTCAGGGGGCGAACCGTGGCCGAGCTCGCAAGGGTTTGTCGTTTGCGCGTTTTGTGGTATAATTGCCTAAGCGTGCGGCTCCTGTGCGGGGTCGCATAGCGTACAAGGCAATTATGGAGGCAAAGCTACGTGTTCAATCCGTTGAATCTGTTCCTCGGTCTGTTCTCCCTGGACATCGGCATTGACCTGGGTACCGCCAACACGCTGGTCTACGTGCGTAACAAGGGCATCATCATTAACGAGCCCTCCTGGGTGGCTATTGACAAGAGAACCAAGCGTGTGCTGGCTATCGGCAGCGAAGCGAAGGAGATGGTGGGACGCACTCCGGCCCACATTGTGGCCGTCCGTCCCCTGCGCGATGGTGTGATCTCGGAGTTCGACATCACTGAGAACATGCTGCACTATTTCATCGGCAAGGCCCACGACCGCCTGCTGCTGGCTGTGCCCCGACCGCGTGTGGTGGTGGGCATCCCCAGCGGCGTGACCGAGGTGGAGAAGCGCGCGGTTTACGATGCCGCCATCTCCGCCGGCGCGCGAGAGGCTTACCTCATCGAGGAGCCCGTTGCTGCCGCCCTCGGTGCCGGTCTCCCGCTTACCGAGGCGATGGGTAGCATGGTGATAGACATTGGCGGGGGTACAACCGAGGTGGCCGTGTTCTCCCTGGGCGGGATCGTGGTCAGTCGCTCCATTCGCATCGCCGGCGACGAGATGGACGAGGACATCATCGCCTACGCCCGCCAGAAATACAACCTGCTCATCGGCGAGCGGATGGCTGAGCGGGTGAAGATGACCATTGGCTCGGCTTATCCCCTGCCCGAGGAACAGACTATGACCCTGCGGGGGCGCAATCTGGTCACGGGCCTGCCAGAGGCTATTGAGGTGAGCAGTATCGAAATCCGCGAAGCCCTGTCCGGGTCGGTGTCCATCATCGTGGACACGGTGAAGAGCGCCCTGGACGAGACCCCGCCCGAGCTGGTCGCCGATCTGATGGAGTCGGGCATTTACCTGGCCGGTGGTGGTGCCCTTCTACAAGGGCTCGCCGAACGCCTGTCCGACGAGACTAAAATGCGTGTCCAGGTGGCCGAGGATCCGATGACCTGCGTGGCCAGGGGCGCTGGTAAGGTATTGGAAGACCTGGATACGCTCAGCAAGGTGTTGGCCAGCACCCAACGCCGTGGGACCCGGCGTTAGCCTTCCACAGAACAAGGCTGGGGTTTGAGTGGGCAGACATCCTTGTCTGCCGCTTTTATGTAGCGTGGACGTAACTGCTCAGGCTACTTCTGTTAGCGATTGAAATCGCCTCTGGAGGGCTTGCAGCCGAGCGTCCACCTGCGTGGACGCGCCTGTCCACGCAGGTGGACAGCCAGCTTTAGCTCCTCAGGCGCGGTTTCAACCGCTGGCCTGAGTAGTAACGCATGGACTTTGATGCCCACGGCGTCTTGTGGCGTCGGATAGGGATGTCTGACCTGCACAGGTTTGTTTTGTGAAACAGTGCTGGTGCCAGTGCGGGAATGGATGGAGGCCCGTTCCTCGCCGGCCCGAGGAGTGAAAATCGGTGAAGCGACTGCCAGCCAGGCCCCTGTCGCTGCTCGTGCTCATCGCTCTGACTATCGTCGGGATGATCTTGAACGAAACAGGACAACTGGAATCCCTCAAAGGTTTGACTCTTCGTCTGACCACCCCCCTGCAAGTACGCCTCGCTACCCTTACCAGTGGCCTCAGCGATCTGACACAGGCAGCACAGGACTTACGTGAACTTCGCCAGCGTAACGAGGAGCTGGAGGCCGAAAACGCGCGTCTGACCATCGAAAACGTGCGCCTGGCGGAGGACAGAGCCGAAAACGAGAGGCTGCGCGCCCTGCTCAACTTCACCCAGGTCAACCCGGACTACGACTACAAGGGCGCTGAGGTCAGAGCGCGGGTCATTGGCCGCGACCCCAGCAACTTCCAGTGTTATCTGATCGTTAACGTGGGCTCTGAGCAGGGAATCGCTCACCGGATGCCGGTGGTTACCGACCGGGGGCTCGTTGGTCGCATCTCAGAGGTAGGCCCTAATTGGTCCAAAGTCCTGCTCATCATTGACCCCTCCAGCCTGGTGAACGCCCTCATCCAGACGACGCGGGCCACAGGGTTGGTGCGTGGGCAGATCGGTGGGGACCTGTTGATGGACATGATCCCCCAGAAAGATACCGTGAACAAGGGGGACATCGTGCTCACCTCCGGGATGGGAAGCAATTTCCCCAAGGGCCTGGTCATTGGGCAGGTTGTGGAAGTACACCAGCGGGACATTGAGATGTTTCAGCGGGCGATCGTCCGCCCCACGGTGGACTTTGACCACCTGGAAGACGTGTTGATCATCACCAACTTCCAGCCTTTGTCGGTGGAGACGCCAGAGCCTGCAGCGACAGCGGAGCCGTGAGCTGGCCGGACGTGGTGCGTGCCGGGGATGCAACACGCACCACGTGCCTAACAAAACCTGACTGCGCTCAGTACATTCATACCCAGGTCTAAGCACAACTGAGTGAGGTGGAACATCATCAGTCTGTACATCACGATTCCGCTACTAGCGGCCATTGCCCTGATTCAATCCACAGCTCTGCCCTACGTCGTCATCCTGGGTGTGAAGCCAGAGCTGATGCTGATGGTCATCGTCTCCTGGAGCCTGTTGCGCGGGGCCGAGGAGGGGATGGTATGGGCTCTCATCGGGGGCGTGGGCCTGGACTTGCTATCGGGCGCACCCTTTGGGACGATGACGGTCGCTCTTTTGGTAGCCAGTTTTCTTTCGGGGCTGGGCGAGAGCACCGTCTTCCGCACCCACATCATTCTGCCGTTGGTGACCGTGCTCGTCGCCAGCGTGGTCTACGACCTGGTCATCCTGGTGGTCCTGGCCCTCGCTGGCCGGCCGGTCGCCTGGCTGGATAGTGTGGTGCACGTCGTGCTGCCCTCCGCACTTGTCAATACCTTGTTGATGCCGTTGGCTTTCTGGCCGTTACAGTGGTTGCACCGCAGGACTGGACCCGAGGAGATTCACTGGTAGATGAATGTTATCAAAAAGAGAGGCCCATCTCTAACCTGGCGTTTCATCGCCTTTCGGATAATCATCCTGCTGATCTTCGCCGTGTTTGCCCTGCGATTGTGGCAGTTACAGGTAGTGCGCGGTGAGTACTACCGCCGGGCTGCTGATCGGCTCCGGTTCCGCCTGGTGACCAGCGACGCTCCGCGGGGGGTGATCTACGACCGGAACGGCGAACTCCTGGTGCGTAACATCCCCAGCTTCACCGTGACCATCATCCCTGCCTATTTGCCCGAAGACGCGGACGAGGAGTGGGCCGTGTTCACCCGCCTCTCCGAGCTTCTGGACATGCCCGCCAGCAGTGCACTCGCCAATGCGCCGCATGGCCTGATGGAGGGGGATGGATTCACCCCACCCGCACCGGGCATCAAGGAGATCGTGAACTCCGTGCGCCACTTCGCCCCCTATGCGCCGGTGGTCATTAAAACCGGTGTTGACCGCGAGACGGCGATGATCATCGAGGAGGAACACCTGGACCTGCCCGGCGTGATCATCGAGACGTCCGCCAGTCGCGAATACATTACCGGCGAGCTCACCTCCCAAATCCTGGGCTACGTTGGCTACATCCCGGCAGGACAGGAAGATTATTACCGTGAGCGGGGCTATGACCTGGAACGCGACAGAGTGGGCCTCACCGGGGTGGAGCAATCCTTTGAATCCGAACTACGTGGCCGGCGGGGACGCAAGTACGTCGAGGTGGACGTGGCCGGGCGAGAAGTGCGTACCGTTGGCCAGCCGGACCCTCCCACGCCGGGTCACAATCTGGTCCTGACCCTCGATTTGGACTTGCAGCGATACGTGGATCAGGCCCTGCGCGAGCAGATGAAAGCCGTTGGATCGCAGTCGGCCGTGGTCATCGTCATGAACCCCAAAACCGGTGAGATCCTGGCCATGGTCAGCTTGCCCACCTACGACGACAACCTGTTCGCCAGAGGTATCTCTCAGGAGGACTACGAGCGATTGAGTAACGACCCCAATCACCCCCTGATGAATCACGCCATCTCCGGCGTGTACCCGCCCGGCTCGACTTTCAAGCTGGTCCCTGCTGCCGCTGCTCTGGAGGAGGGGGTCGTCAACCGCTGGGCCAAGCTCCACTGTGATGGCATCCTGTGGTTGCCTAACGAGCGCTTCCCCGACGATCCTAAGCTGGCCCAGCCGTTCTACTGCTGGGTTCACGAATTCGGCCACGGGCACGGCGATCTCAGCATTGTAGCCGGCATCGCCGTCTCCTGCGACATCTTCTTCTATCAGATAGGCGGCGGGTACCGCAACTTTCAGGGCCTGGGCCTGGACAGGCTGGTGAAGTACGCTCACGCTTTCGGCTATGGCGAACTGACGGGCATTGACCTGGCCGGGGAGAACCCTGGCCTGGTGCCAGATGCCAAGTGGAAGCGCTTGAACTGGAGCGAGACCTGGACCACGGGAGATACCTACAACATGACCATCGGGCAGGGGTTTGTCCTGGCCACTCCGCTGCAGGTGCTCAACGCCACGGCTGCCGTAGCCAACGGCGGTACATTGTACCGCCCGCAGATTGTGTACCAGGTAACTGATACAGAGGGCAACGTGGTGCGCGATTTCCAGCCGGAGATCATCCGCCGGCTCCCCATCTCCGAGGAGAATCTGGACATCGTTCGCCAGGGTATGGAGGGCGCTGTGCAGTGGGGCACAGCGCAGTGGGCCAACCTGGCGGAGGTTTCCGTCGCCGGCAAGACGGGCACTGCCGAATACTGCGACAAATACCCGGACTGCCTGGACGAGAAAGGCCGGATCAAGACCCTGCACGCCTGGTTCACGGCCTACGCCCCGACGGACGACCCCCAGATCGCGATTGTGGCCTTCGTGTATGGCGGTGGCCAGGGCGCAGAGTCCGCCGTCCCCGTCGCCGCAGACATCATCCGTTACTACTTCACCCGCTCGACGGACACCACCGAGCAAGCACCGTAGGGCAGGCCCGTGGTCTGCCGAAAACGCCGGGCTCCTGGTTCGCCGAAGGTCTCCTGACCGAGGCGCAGAGAGCTCGGTCGGGAGACCTTCGGCCATCATAGAGAGCCCGGCCTACATCCACGCGGCGGAAGGAGATGATGTGACCCAGACCCCACTGCCCGTCCACCACACTCGCTTTCCCGTCTTTCCAGCCCTGTTTGTGGCCGCTGCCGGACTGACGGCAGGCGCTTTCCTCAGCCGCCTGCTGTCCGAGTCGTTCTACCTCGCCCTGGGCGGACTGGCCCGCTGGCCGGGGGCGGTGTTCCTCACCGTGACCGGGGGGCTGGTTGCCCTGGGGGCCTGGATGCTGGCCGTCAAAGCCTGCGCCCGCTGGTGTGGCCTGCCCCGGGATCGGGCGACGGCAGCAAGCGCCGTCCCCTGTATTCCCCTTTTCCTCCTGACCCTGTACCTGCTCTCCGGCGACGTCAACTTGCTCCAGGGGTGGACGCTGCTTCTCGGCTCTTTGGCGCTGGCCGCGCTGCTTGCCGGACAGATCATGCTAATGCCCCCCCTCCCCTCGCCTGAAGCTCGCTTCGGGAGAGGGGAGGGGACAGGGGGAGGAGTGAGGGCCTCTCCTGCTCGCTGGGTCAGCGTGCTTCTCCCGGCCATCCTGGCCCTGGGCACCTTCGCTCTCTACCTGCGCACCCTCTCCCCCACCATCGGCCAGGCCGATAGCTTCGAGTTCCAGGTGGTGGCCTACACTCTGGGCGTGGCCCATCCCACCGGCTATCCGCTGTACATTCTCCTCGGCAAGCTGTTCACCTTCCTGCCGGTGGGTGACATCGCCTACCGCGTGAACCTCACCTCACCCGTCTGCGCCAGCCTGGCCGCCGCGTGCCTGTACCTCTTCGCCCGCCGTCTGACTCGCAGCCGGTGGGCCGCTCTGTGTGCAGCGCTCACATTCGCTTTCGCCCGCACTCTGTGGTCGCAGGCGGTCATCGCCGAGGTGTACACCCTCAACGTGCTGTTCGTCACCCTGACCCTGTATCTCCTGCTGCGTTGGCGCGATGGGCACGCGGCATCCTTGCGCCTGCTGGCCTTTGTCCTGGGGCTGGGCCTGACCAATCACCTGACGATGGTCCTGCTCCTGCCCGCCGTCCTCCTTTTCGTCATCTGGACGGAGCCGGGGATCCTGCGCCGGGGACGATTGTGGCTGGCCCTGGCCGGACTCTTCCTCCTGGGCCTGGCCGTCTACCTGTACATTCCCCTGCGCTGGCCGGCCCTGCACCAGGGCCACCCGATGCGCCTGGATGAGTTCGTGGCCTGGATCACGGGCCGCCAGTTCAGAGGGGCGCTGCGCTGGGACGCCTGGCTGCGCGACTCTGGGCGATACGGCATCCTGGCCCGCCTCTCGCTGGAGCAGTACGGGGTCGCCGGCCTGGCCCTGGGACTTATAGGTCTGGCCTGGCTGCTGATACGCCGTCCCCGCGAGGGCTTCACCCTGCTGGCGGCCTACGTCGCCTACAGCTTCTACGGCCTGAACTATTACGTACCCGACATCTCCGTGTTCCTCATCCCGGCCCAGGCGATCCACGCGGTGTGGATTGGGGTGGGGGCATGGGTCCTGGCTGAACTGGCAGTCCGCCTGCCCGCTCGCGTGTTCAGCACGGCAACCCCGGCCATCGTGTGGACTCTGGCCCTGCTGCTCCCCCTGAGCCTGGTGTGGAGCAACCTGGCCGCCGTGGACCACAGCCGGGAATGGGCCGCCCGTCGCTGGGGCGAGGCTGTCCTGCGCCTGCCCATCGCCCAGGGAGCGGCCATCCTGGCCGACAGCGACAAAATCGCCCCTCTGTATTACCTCAACCGCGTGGAAGGCGTGCGCCCCGACCTGGAGCCCATCGTGCGCGGCGACGAGGCTGGATACTACGAAGAACTCAACGCCCGCCTGTCCGCCGGACAGACTGTTTACCTGGCCCGTTTCCTGCCGAACCTGGAGGGCTCGTATCACCTGCGTTCCCTGGGCCCCCTGGTCGAGGTGGGCACCGCCCCGCTGACCGCGCCCCCGCCTCTCGACCATCCGTTGGACGTCGCTTTTGGGGAGCACATCCGCCTGCTGGGGTTCAACGCCGGCGCGCTGGCCGCGCGCCAGGGCCAGCCCGTGCGTCTCACTCTGTTCTGGCAGGCGGTGACCCCCGTGCCCGCGAACTACCACGTCCGCCTGCGGCTGGTGAGCTCCAGCGGGCGCGTGTGGTGGGAATCGGAGGAGCACCCGGTGAGTGGGCTCTACCCCACCGCCGCCTGGAAGCCGCCCGAGGTCATCCCCGACTATCACGAGATCACTCCCGATGCCAGTGTTCCCCCCGGCGATTACCGCCTCGACGTGGGGCTCTTTCCCCCTTTCGTCCGGCAGGGACTGCCCATCGCGGGCAGCGGGGAAGATTACCTTACCCTGGGCACAGTTCGTCTCGAAGCCACCCCTACGCTGTCTACCGCCGTCGCGCATCCCCGGCGGGTACGTTTTGGTGACGCCCTGCTGCTCCTGGGCTATGATCACCCGGCGACCGCCCGGCCAGGCAGTGAGGTGGCGCTCACCCTGGTCTGGCAATGGCTGCGCCCCGGTCCCGATTTTGAGTTGGTGTGGGAGCTGGTGGATGAACAGGGACAGATCGTCGCCGAGAGGAGCGCGCCGCCCTTCCACGGCGAATACCCGCCGTCTCGCTGGCCGGTTGGGAGCACCATCCTCAGCCGACACACCCTCTCCATGCCAGAGACGGCCGGCGCGGTCCGGGTGCGGCTCGGATTGCGCACCTCGGCGGGCGAGACCATCCCTGCACGCTGCGGATGGCTGGCCCCAGCGACGCAGGCGTGCGGCCTGGGGAGCATTCGCGTGCAGGGTTCCCCTCTCGCCGCCGAGGCTCTCGCCAATTTCGACGGGCAGATTCTGCTGCTCGACGCTGAACTGGGGCGGCGGCAGCTCCACCCGGGTGAGACGCTGCCTATCACCCTGGTCTGGCAGGGACAGCGCCGGATGACGGAGGATTACACCCTGTTCATCCACCTGCTGGACGAGCGGGGACAACTGCGTGGCCAGATTGACGTCTGGCCACGGGATGGCACCTATCCCACCAGCCAGTGGGTCGAAGGCGAGGTGTTCAGTGATACCTACGCTGTGCCCCTGCTGCCGGATGCGCCGCCGGGCGCGTATCAGGTGGAGATTGGCTGGTATTTGTTGCGCACCATGCAGCGCCTGCCCGTCCTCGACGCCAGCGGCCAGGCCACCGACGACAAGGTACTGATCGCGGGTCTGGAGGTCACGTCTCCGTAAACAGAGATTGCCCCGTCCACGCGGGCTTCGTCGTGGGTGCTCGCCAAACGCGGTTTCAATTGCCAGTCGGGCCACCCCTCCTGCAGGTGTCGAACCCCCGCTGTCTCAGGCGAGTTGACATTCCCCTTGATTTGGGTACAATAATGTGGTCATGGATGTGACCACATTGATAAACAAGGAGGGGCTATGTCTGAGATTGGCGTGCGAGAGCTAAAAGCCCGTGCCTCGGAGATCATCCGCAACGTGCGAGAGCGGCGCACGCGGTATGTCATCACCTATCGGGGCCGGCCAGTGGGTTTGTTGACGCCGTTGGACGAGGCGCTGATGACACCCCTGCCTCCTGCGGGCGAGTCGGCCACGACCACCTGGGAGGAATTGACCCGGTTGGGCGAGGAGATCGGCCGGGGATGGCGTTCTCCCTTGACCAGCACCGAACTGCTGTCGGAAATGCGCCGGTAGGAGATTAACATGGCCAGCCTTTACACCATAGATGCCAGTGTTTTTCTGAACGCTTTCAATCCCTACGAGGTGGGTCATGAGGATAGCAATCGCCTGCTGGCCCGGTTGCAGGAGCAGGCGGTGCCCATCATTGTGCCGACGTTATTGCTGCCAGAGGTAGCTGCCGCGGTCAGCCGTGGGCGGGAAGACGAAGACCTGGCGCGGAGGTTCGCCGCTTCTCTGAGCCGCTTGCCCTACCTGGTGTTGGTCCCGCTGGATGCGGCGCTGGCCCAACAGGCCGCCGACGTGGCGGCCCAGTACCATCTGCGGGGCAGTGAGGCCGTCTACGCCGCCGTCGCCTTGCGCTTTGGCAGCACCCTGGTCACTTTGGACCGGAAACAGCGGGAGCGGGTCTCCGCCACGCTCACTACCTGCTCTCCCGCTGAGGTGTTGGCTGGCCGGTAGTCTATGCTGCATCCCGCCTGTTTCCAAAAAATCCAGGCTATGCTATAATAGAACCAGGTAGCAGCGGCACGCAAGGGGTAAAACGAAAGTTATGATCACCATCAAAGGCATCCGTGACGGCCTGTTGATCACTCTGGGAGGGGGGGACTGGGATCATTTACTGGCCGAACTGGAGGACCGGCTGGGCAGCCCAACCGCGTTTTTCAAGGGAGCGCGCGTGGCACTCCAGGTGGGATCGCGGACGCTGTCTACAGCCGAAATCGAGGCTATACGAGACCTGCTGGCCCGCAATGAGATCACGCTGTGGGCAGTGGTGAGCGAGTCACTGGCGACCCAGGCGGCGACCCGGCAATTGGAACTGGATACTGCGCTGCCCAACCACGCGCCAGCGACGGGCGAAGGTGTGGACGAGGCTGAGAAAGAGGAGTTCACTGATCTGCCAGCCCTGCTCGTGCACCGCACTCTGCGCTCCGGCCAGGCGCTAAGGCACGCCGGTCACGTGGTACTCATCGGCGACGTCAACCCGGGGGCGGAAATCGTTGCTGGCGGTGACGTGGTCGTGTGGGGCAAGCTGCGGGGCACTGTCCACGCCGGGGCGATGGGCGACGAATCGCGCGTGGTATGCGCCCTGGAGCTGACTCCTACACAGTTGCGCGTTGGTAACCTGGTCGCCCGGCCACCGGACGAGCGGCGGCCGCGCCACGTTCGCCCCGAGATGGCTTTCGTCAGCCAGGGGCGGATCGTGGTCGAG
>JAGGZG010000153.1 GCA_021162125.1 Anaerolineae bacterium | reverse complement strand
GCGAGCTATGGGGTTTGGACTGCTTCGAGCTCAGGGAGCGGCTGCGGGCAGTGACCGACCCCCGCGCCGAGATCGCCTGCGTAGGGCCGGCCGGGGAAAATGGGGTGCGCCTGGCGGGAGTGATGTTCGTCGGCCGGCTGGAGCGCGCGGGAGGTAGGGGGGGGATGGGGGCGGCGATGGCCGCCAAGAACCTGAAAGCCATCGCCGTCCGGGGCACGCGCCGGCCGGAATACGCCGACGCAGCCGGTCTGCGGGCCCAGGTCAAAGCCGACAACGCCAAAATCCGCGATAACTCTGGCGGCATGTCCCTGCTGGGTACGGCGGGCGGTGTGCCCGCTACCGAAGCCGCTGGCGATTTGCCGATCAAAAACTGGCTGCTGGGCAGTTGGCCCGAGGGAGCCCAGAGCACTTCCGGCCAGCACATGTTCGAGGTCTACCCGCCCAAACACACCCATTGCTTCTCCTGTCCCATAGGTTGCGGGAAGGACATCGAAATCCAGGAAGGACCTTACGCTGGCGTGACCGGCCACGCGCCGGAGTACGAAACCCTGGGTGCGTTCGGGGCCATGCTTCTGAACCCGGACGTAGCTGCGATTGCCAAAGCCAACGAGCTGTGCAACCGCTACGGCCTGGACACCATCTCCGTCGGCTCGACCATCGCCCTGGCCATGGAAGCATACGAGAAGGGCATACTCAGCGCCGATCAGACGGGTGGCCTTGATCTGACGTGGGGCAACGCGGAGGCCATCGTTACCCTGGTGGAGCAGATCGCGCGGCGCGAAGGGCTGGGCGACCTGTTGGCCGATGGCGTGCGCGAGGCCGCCAGGCGCCTGGGACCGGAGGTGGAGGAGATGGCCATCCACGTCAAGGGGCTGGCCCTGCCCATGCACGATCCCCGCGCCTTCTTGGACATGGCCGTCAACTACGCCACCGCCAATCGGGGGGCCTGCCACCTGGAGTCGCTCTCCTACTGGCGCGGATACGGCCTGGAGTGGCCGGATTGGGGCCAGACCGGCCCATACGACCGCCTGGACAGCAGGGGCAAAGGGCGCGTGGCCTACGAGTTTCAGAACTACATGAGCGTTTTCAACCCGCTGGGACTGTGCAAGTTCACCGTCAAAGGCGGGGTAGACCCGGCTACCGTGGCTCGCTGGGTGAGCCTGGCCCTGGGCTGGGAGCTGGACGCCGAGGGGCTCCTTTACCTGGGAGAAAAGCTGTTCAACCTGCGACGGCTGATCAACGTCCGCTACGGCATTCGGCGCAAAGACGACACCCTGCCCCGTCGCTTGCTTACCCTGCCCCGGCCATCGGGGTCGGCGCAGGGCGTCCTGCCCGACCTGGAGAGCATGCTGGCCGAATATTACCAACTGCGCGGCTGGACTGCCGATGGTGTGCCCGGCGAGGAGAAATTGTCTGAATTGGGACTGGCCTGACCTCCTTGACCCCCCAAATTCTTTACAAATGAGACGAGATTTTGGACACGGATGCACACGGAAAAACACGGATAAAAAATCTTTCGAAAAAATCCGTGTGTATCCGTGTTAATCCGTGTCCCATTTCTCTCGCCGGTTTGAGGCGTAGCTTCGCTGGACGCTTACACAATGACAACGAGGAGTATAACACGTGACCGATGACGAAATCGCACGGCAGCCCTGGACGGTGCTGTCCTCACAATTGCTGGTAGACCGCCCACCGTGGCTGCGACTTTGGTCGCAGGACGTTGCCTTGCCCAACGGGGCTACCATCGAGGGCTACCTCATCGCCGAGCAACAGGACGTGGCCATGGCTTTCGCCCTCACGGATGACCGGCAGGTATTGCTGGTGGAACAGTACAAGCACGGCGTGGGCCAGGCCGAGTGGGACCTGCCCGCCGGCTACATGGACGCCGAGGACAAGTCGCCCCTGGCTTGTGCCCAGCGCGAGCTCCGCGAGGAGACCGGCTACGTGAGCGACGACTGGCGACACCTGGGCAGCTTCGTACTCAATCCTAATCGCTCCGCCAACCTGTTTCACTACTTCCTGGCCCGCAACGCCCGGCCAGAAGCGGAGATGGAATGGGATGAGACCGAAGCGCTCGTCCTGCACCTGGTAGACCTGGCCGACGTCAGGCCCATGGTGCGCCGTGGTGAGGTTGCCTCGATGGCATCGGCGTTGGGCATCCTCCTGGCCCTGGATGCCCTGGAGAAGCCGCCCACGCCACGCTAGGGGATCACTACGAGTTTACAGTGCCTTCTAAGAACCCCGTTTTCTCTCAGAAAACGGGGTTCTCAATTACGGCCAGTAGGGCGGGAGGGAGTCGAACCCTCACGGAGTTACCTCCAGCGGATTTTAAGTCCGCAGCGTCTGCCATTTCGCCACCGCCCCTTAGCGTGTCCGGGAAATGCGGGGGTTAGACCTCCGAGGTCTTAGTAGACCTCGGAGGCTGGGGGTACGAAAGTTTCCAACAGGCTCTTAGGTAAAGGCTGATAGCAACAAGTCATTGCTATCAGCCTTTGTTTTGCTTGCATTATGGAGGCGACGGCCGGATTTGAACCGGCGAATGAGGGTTTTGCAGACCCTTGCCTTGCCACTTGGCTACGTCGCCCCGAGAGCGGGCGATGGGATTCGAACCCACGACCTTCTCCTTGGCAAGGAGACGTTCTACCAACTGAACCACGCCCGCCGGCCGATGCCGAGGCCCAGACTTGAACTGGGGACCCCTTGATTTTCAGTCAAGTGCTCTACCAGCTGAGCTACCTCGGCACGCCAGTGATTTCACTGAAGCCAACTTCGCTCGCTATTTTACCACTAATCCCCGTTTCTCGCAAATTGAGCGTGGCAGAGGATAGCGCCACGAACCGGCGCTACCCACAAGGTGTTGGGAAAGAGAGAAAACGTGGGGATACCCCTCGTGCTCCCCAGGGATGAATGGCCCGCTTTCCCTCAAGAAACAGGGGGCCGGTTTCCCAGGGAGGTGATAACCTGGGGGAGCAGGGAAAGGCTATCTACCTGGGCATCCGGTCGTACGTCGGGGCAGTTGGCGTTGCGGGGATTTTCCCGCATGGTCACCAGCACACCGTACATCCCGGTAAGCCGCGCGCCCAGGATGTCCGCCTCCAGGGTGTCGCCGACCATTACTGCTTGCTCTGGCCGCAGGCCCCACTCATCCAATACCATTCGGAAGATGCGCGGGTCGGGCTTGCGAATGCTCACTCCCGCCGAGGACAGGGCGGGCCGCAACCACGGCCGGAACCCAAGGCGGTCCACCAGACGGTCAATGAGCGGGGCGTCGGTGGCATTGGAGATCATGCCCAGGCGATAGCCCAGGTCGCTGAGTCGGCGTAACACGTCCAGCGCGTCCGGGTAGGCGACGTAGTGCTCTTCCTCGGGCACAAAGTAGCGCCGCACTGCATCCTCGATCAGCTTGTCGTCCACGTGGGGGTAGCCAAAAGCGGCCAGGGTTGCGCGCAGGGTGTCAGTGGCCAGAACCTCGATCCGCGTTTTCGTGGCACGGGCGTATCCTTCCTGACGGCGGGCAAGAAATGCCTGCCCGAAGGCAGCTGGGTCCAGGGCAAATCCCTGCTCCACCAGGAACTCCCCCATGCCGGCTGTGCCCTGGGCCTCGATCTCCTCCCAGTCGCCATCCAGGTACATCAAAGTATATCCCAGGTCGAAGATGACGCCGCGAATGACGGTCATCAGTACCCCCTGCTCTTGTCCACCAGGTTCAACAATCGCTCACCGGCCAGGTAGCGACGCAGATTCTCGGTGAAAATCTCGACCGCTCGCTCGTCGTAACGCAAGGTGAAGCCAGCCACGTGCGGCGAGATGATGACGTTATCCATCTCCCACAGGGGGCTGTCGGCCGGGAGAGGCTCCTCCTCGAACACGTCCAACCCCGCTCCGGCAATCCACTTCTCGCGGAGGGCACGGATGAGCGCGCGCTCGTCTATCACCGGCCCACGCCCAACGTTCACCAGGTATGCGTTCGGCTTCATGGCCCGCAACACGGTCTCGTTGATCAGGCCTCGCGTCTGCGGTGTCAGGGGAGTGGACACAACGACGAAGTCACATTCGGCAACCATCTCGGTTAATTTATCCGGCGGGTACAGGCGTGATACAAGCACACCTTCCGGGTCACCGGTGCCGGGGATGTGGTACTTGTCGCTGGTTGGGCGATGATACTCGTGGTCAGCGGCCGGCCGCCCGGCACTGCGCCTGCTGGCCAGCACTCGCATGCCGAGAGCGTGGGCAATGCGCCCCACCTCGCGTCCAATACTCCCGTAGCCGACGAGGCCGATTGTCTGTTCCCGCAGCTCCAACCCGGCGAAGAGGTCCCACCGTCCGCTGGGCCACTTGCGGCGACGCTGGTAGTGCAACATGAGAGGCACGCGATAGGCAAAGGCCAGGATGGAAGCGAAGACATACTCGGCGATGCGCACCGCGTGTAACCCGCTGGTGGTGGTGACGAGGACATCGCTCTGCATCACCGGATTATCCAACAGGTGGTCGGCCCCAGCGCTGTGCAGTTGAATCCAGCGGAGACGAGGAGCGCGCATCAGCAGGTCATCGGGGACGTGAAAGGTGTAAAGCACTTCCACGTCGCTCGTCAGCGCTGCTGCCACCTCCGCCGCGTCGTGGCAGGTCTGTTGGCGGATGCGCAGCCGAGGTGAGACGGCACGTAATCGGTCAAGCAGCTCGTCGCTGAATCGGCTGGTGGACAGGACGTTGATTGTTTGCATAAAGCATTTCCCTCACTCAATATTTAATCTCGCATCTGACGCACCCAGTCGGGTGCCGTGGCTTCAGGGATGAGGTCACCGGGAGCGATGTAGGGCTTGATGTCCAGCACAGGGGAGCCATCGTAAGCATCGAGCCCGCGCACGGTGAGCACGTTGCCCTCGCGGCGCAGCAAGCGCACCACCGTGAGAGCGATGGGATTAGGACGGTAAGGAGTACGAGTGGCCAGCACACCCACGAGCGGGAGTTTCCGCCGGCCCATGGGGTGGACTTTGGCGACGAAGGGATGCTCTTCCGTCACGTGGTGCAAATAAAAGAGCACCCAGATGTGAGAGAATTCCTCGACTCCCTCCAGCGCCTCGGCCCATTCCGGGTCAATGATTACCTGGGCCTCCACGCTCTCTCTCTGCACCCGCTCCGGAAATTTGACGGGGCTGACCACGTGTCCGATGGAACGCAGACAGACGTCCATTGCCATCTCCTCTGTCTATATCGGGATAGCGCAATAAGTCGGCGCTGCCCACAAGGTGTTGGGGGAGAGAAAAAGCGAAGGGATACCCCTCGTGCTCCCCAGGGATTTGCTGCGCTATCCCTATATCTCCCCCCCGCAGTTTTGGGACCCGATAGCGTGAAAGTTAGTGCCATTGGGTTTCAGCAACCTGGGGGGATGTCTCACAAGTCAAATCACTGTCCCATTATACCCGCTCTGGCGATTCCTGGCAATTAGCCGGACGAGGTGAAATACATCTCCTCGTTGGTGGTGTTTGCGTGTTATCAAGAGTTGTGGTATATTTATTTTTACGTGGTCGCCAGGATGAGGATAGTGAGAAGGTAACTGCTCAGGCTACTTCTGTTAGCGATTGAAATCGTCTCTAGAGGGCTTGTAGCCGAGCGTCCACCTGCGTGGACGCGCCTGTCCACGCAGGTGGACAGCCAGCTTTAGCTCCTCAGGCGCGGTTTCAACCGCTGGCCTGAGGAGTAACGTGAGAAGTTCACTTCAATCAATTATGGGGACCACCTTGAGTGCCAATCATAAGTCGGGAGGGGGGCAGACTAAATCGTTCGAGTGTGTGGAGGTCTCTCCACGAATACAGTACATAACAACAACAGGAGTCATTCATGCCAGAGCTACGACATGACCCTATCCAAAGACGATGGGTCATCATTGCCACCGAGCGAGCCAAGCGGCCCTGCGATTTCACCGGGTCTACGGATGAAACACCCAACGGCAAATTCTGCCCGTTCTGTGAGGGCAATGAGCACACTACTCCACCAGAGGTGTTCGCCTACCGGCTCAACGGGTCCCAACCCAACCAGCCTGGGTGGACCGTCCGCGTAGTTTCTAACAAGTTTCCGGCCCTGCGTATCGAGGGTGACCTAAGCCGCGAAGGAGAGGGCATCTTCGACAAGATGAACGGGGTAGGGGCTCACGAAGTAGTGATCGAGACCCCCGACCACAACCTGCATCTGGCGGATCAGCCACTGGAGCACCTGGAGTTGGTCTTCCGCGCTTACCAGCGCCGGCTGAATGATCTCATGGGGGATCCACGCTTCCGCTACGTGCTGATCTTCAAAAACTATGGGATGACGGCCGGCGCGTCCCTCTCACATCCACACACGCAGCTCATCGCCACCCCGATCACCCCGCGCACCATTTCGATAGAACTCGACTCCGCCCGCGAACATTACATGCGCAAGGAGCGATGTCTGTTCTGCGACATCATCCGCCAGGAACTCAAGGAAGGGATCCGTGTAATCAGCCAGAATGAGGACTTCATAGCTCTTTGTCCTTATGCCTCGCGCTTCCCCTTCGAGGTGTTCATCGCCCCTAAGGTACATCGCCACACTTTCGCCAACATCTCAGAAGGGCAGATCAAAAGCCTGGCCTGGATCATGAAAGACATTCTCACCCGCCTGAAGGTAAGCCTGAACGATCCTCCGTACAACTTCGTGTTCCACGTTGCGCCTAATACCAAGGCCATAGCCAAGCGACCCGGTTACTGGACCACGATTGAACAAGACTGGCACTGGCACATCGAGATCATGCCCCGTCTGACGCGCGTCGCCGGGTTCGAGTGGGGCACGGGCTTTTACATCAACCCCGTGCCGCCGGAGGACGCGGCCCGCTACCTGCGGGAGGCGCTGCCCCAGGGTGAGGATGCCTGCGCGAGCTGAGCGCCCAATGCTTGTTGCGTAGTAAAGTGCGACGTACTTTGAGAAGTGCGTCGCACTTTATGCTCTGGTTCGGTTGCCCACGGAGACAGCTTGTGGTAGAATATCCACCACTCGATGACGGGCATCAGGAGGTTGAAGTGCTAGCGACTGACCGTGACACGCTGACCATCCCCATGCCAATTGCAGGAGACCAACGCGATGTCGCGGCTGTCTCGTGAGTTCTACGCCCGTGACACTTTGGCCGTCGCCCGCGATCTCCTGGGCCAACGGTTGGTTCGCCTGTTGGAGGGCGAGCGGCTCAGCGGGCGCATCGTCGAAGTAGAGGCCTACGTCGGTGAGACGGACCGGGCGTGTCACGCTGCCTGCGGGCGCACGGCGCGCAATGCCGTGATGTACGGCCCACCTGGTCACGCCTACGTGTACTTTATCTACGGGATGCACCATTGCCTGAACGTCGTCACCGCGGACGAGGGCTTCCCCGCGGCGGTGCTCATCCGTGCATTGGAGCCCGTGGAGGGGCTGGCGACTATGCGCCGCCTGCGCCAGGGCCGCCCCGACCGCGAGCTGACCAGCGGTCCGGCCAAGCTGTGTCAGGCGCTGGCCATTGATCGCACCTTCAACGGTCTGGACCTGTGTGCCGATGGCCCGTTGTTCATCGAGGCCGGGCCACCGGTGGACGACGCGGACGTGGAGACTGGCCCTCGCGTGGGCGTGCGGGGGGACGAAGCCGCGCTCACCGCGCCGTGGCGCTTCTTCGTGCGCGGTAATCCCTTCGTCTCGCGGTGATGATATATTGAGCACGTATGGGAAGTGCGAAAAACTGGTCCCAGTTTAGACGTTCCTTATACCCGCCAATGAGCCGTGAAGCGTGATACGTGAGGGCCACGTTTCGCGCTTCACGTTTCACGTCCTGGGCCAAAAATGCACAGCGGATCTGACTCCGTTTTCACTGAACCAAATTGCGCTGAGTATAAGTGGAGGAGATCATGCGATTTCGACGCCGTTCCGCAGCCGAAAGACTCCAGGCCGAGACACATTCATGCCTGACTCTGTGGCCACTGGGGTTGACTGCCTTGTTGGTCGCCATCCTGCTGTGGAGCAGCGTTGGCCCCGCCACCGTGCGCGCTTTTCAGTCACCGCACTCTCCACTGGCGAGCCCTACCCCGTTACCGAAGCCATCGCCCGCAATCATAACCCCGCCCACCACGCCGCCGGTTGCCCCACCAGTACGGGAACCCGCGCCTCCCAATCCGGCCGCCCGGCTACTCCTGTGGATCGGGCTTGGCCTGCTGATGGTGGCTGCCGTCGTGGGCGTGATGCTCATCGTGCAGCGCCGGCAGGGGTGAGGGAAGGGGATGCGTGACTCCGGCCACCGCCTCGTCCTCCTGACCATCGTGCTCCTGGCTTTCGCCGTGCGGGTCTACCACCTCGACTTCCAAAGTCTGTGGCGCGACGAGATGGACGCCATCCGCTTCGCTCAGGATTCCCCGTCCGCACTGCTGGCCAACTTCACGCGGGCAGGGTGGAACGGCCCACTGTATTACCTGCTTCTCCGCCCCTGGCTGGCCGTGGCCGGCGATTCGGAGTTCGCCCTGCGTTTCTTCTCGCTGCTGTGGGGGGTACTGGCCGTGCCCCTTACCTACGCAGTAGGCCGTCGCCTGCTCGCCCCTCCCCCGGCCATTCTCGCCTCCCTGCTCGTTGCCCTCTCGCCGTACCTGGTGTGGTACAGTCAGGAGGGCAAGATGTACGCCCTCATCCTGGCCCTCACCCTGCTGTCCGTCTATCTGTACGTCCAGGCACTGGAGCGGGGGGGATTCTGGCGGTGGGCAGGCCACGTGTCCGTGACCAGCCTGTGTCTGTACGTCCACGTGCTGGCCGCGCTCATCGTACCCGTGCAGGCGTTGCTTTTCATCGCATGGTGGCCCCGTTACCGGGCGCGCTGGCGGGGCTGGCTGGCGGCTATGGCTGCCCTCACCCTGCCCTACCTCCCCCTGGCACTGTGGGAGGTGCCTACCCTGCTCTCAGGGTTCACCACCGGCCATGAATTCGTGCCGCTGCCCCGGATGCTCAACACGCTACTGGTGGCTTTTGCCCAGGGACTGTGGCCAGCGGGTAACTGGCTGGCGATTGCTATCTTCGTGCTCTTCGTGTTTCTACTGCTGGCCGGGGCGACTCTGTCGGGAATGGAAGGGTACCGGGGCGGGGTGCGCGCCGTGGTCGCATTACTGTTGTGGCTGTGCGTCCCCATCGCCGGTGTGTACCTCATCTCCCTGAAGATGCCTATTTTCCTCGACCGCTACCTCATCTGGATTGGGCCAGCGTTCTATCTGCTCATCGCGCGGGGGGTGATCGAAGTCGGGCGACGGTCCCGCTGGCTGGCGGCAGCGATCCTGATCACGCTCGTGGTTCTCAATTCACACGGGCTGTGGTGGCAAGCGCACACTCCCATCAAGTCCGACTTTCGCGCTGCCGCCGCCTACGTCCGCCAGCACCGCACACCCGACGAACTTATCATCTTCCACATCTCTTACGTCCGCCACACCTTCGAGTATTACTATGGCGACTCGTCCCCCTACGCCGACGGCATCCCCACCGACGCAAACACCACGGAGGCATGGCTGGACGCGGTGATGAAGGCGCAGACCCGGGGCTACGACGCCGTTTGGCTGTGCTACTCCGAGGCGACGATGTGGGATAAGCGGGAGATGGTGAAGGCCTGGCTGGAACGCAATGGCCGGCGAACTCACCACGCCGTCTTCACGCGGGTGGAAGTATCGCGCTACGAGCTTAGCCCCTGATTTCACCACAGAGACACGGAGGTCACAGGGTTTTCTCTGTGTTCTCCGTGTCTCCGTGGTGAGTTTCCGCTCGAATGCTATGACTCGCCAGGCAGTGTGAAAAAGGAGCGACCTGTGCAGTTAGATATGCTACCTGAGAACCCAGATCTCGGGACAGTAACGGATCAGGTTAAATTCCCAGAGTTTATCCCCAAATAAGATGTATTGATCCGTTGAGTCTTGGAATCCGCGTTCTTAATGGCACAGGTCGAAAAGGAGCGAAACTTTGAAGGGTCAAGACGTGATCATCGGCACGTGTAAAACGGACTTTGGATGGGTGGGCATGGCGGCCTCACCCCGGGGATTGCTGTCCATCACCCTGCCCCAGCCGACCGAGGCGGCGGCGCTGCACCAGTTGCGCGACCGCTGGCCGGAAGCGCGTTTCGCGGCCAAAGGCGAACTGGCGGAGGTCGGAGATCGGCTGCGGCGCTATTTCGCTGGCCAGGTGGTCTCCTTCGACGACCTGACGCTGGACATGAGCCAGGCCACGCCCTTCCAGCGGCGGGTATGGGAGGTCACGCGGGCCATTCCCCGTGGCGAGACCCGCACCTACGGCCAGATCGCCCGTCAGGTGGGCTCGCCACGCGCAGCGCGGGCCGTGGGTCAGGCGATGGCCAATAATCCCTGGCCAGTGATCGTCCCCTGTCACCGCGTACTGGGCAGCGATGGCCGGCTGACCGGCTTCGGCGGCGGGTTGGAGATGAAGCGCCGCATGTTGAAGATGGAAAGCGCGCCATTTCGCGCTTGACGAAATTGTCCAGTCGTGGTATGATACGTCTCTGCGGGCATGGCCCGATCCAGTTCCCCGGTCGGCCCATCGGGGAAGCACGGAAAGTACCGCTGGAGCTCAATGCCGAGCGGCCTGGCCCAGTATAAACGTGAAGGGAACAGGGATGCGCATCGGAATTGACGCCCGAATGGTTTACTACACCCAGGCCGGAATCAGCCAGTACACTCAACGATTGATCCGTGCCCTGGCCAAGATTGACCACAAGAACGAATACTTCATCATCCAAAACTGGCGAGACAAGTCATCCCTTTGCCTTAACCACAATTTCCGGCGGGTATCCTTTATCTCCCCGGCCCACCATCGGCTGGAACAGTGGTTTCTGCGCTTCGAGCTTCCCCCGCTCGGTCTGGACGTACTGCACAGCCCCGATTTCATCCCCCCCTTTCGATACAATTGCAAATCGGTGATCACCATCCACGATCTGGCCTTCTTGCTGTATCCGCAGCTCCTGACCGAGGATGGCGCCCGCTACTACGGCCAGATTGATCAGGCGGTGCGGCGCACAGACCACATCATCGCCGTCTCGCAGAACACCAAAGAGGACATCATCCGCCTGCTGGGCGTGCCCGAGGACAAGATCACCGTGATCTACGAGGCGGCCAATCCCATCTACCGCCCCATTGAAGATGAAGGGGAACTGCGCCGCGTGCGGGAGAAGTACCACATTGGCGGCGATTTTATTCTCTTCGTCAGCACCATCGAGCCACGCAAGAACCTGCCCACCCTGCTGCGCGCCTTTCGCCAACTCCTCGACGACTACAAGGTGGAGGTGCAGCTCGTCGTCGCCGGTCGGCAGGGCTGGCTCTTCGAAGAGGTGTTCTCCCTGGTAGAGAAACTGAAGCTGACCGAGACGGTCCTCTTCCTGGGCCGTGTGCCGGTGGAGGACCTGCCCCCGCTGTACACGGCGGCCAGCCTGTTCGCCTATCCTTCGACCTACGAGGGCTTTGGCCTGCCGCCGCTGGAGGCAATGGCCTGCGGCACGCCGGTCGTGGTCTCCAACGTGTCCTCACTGCCGGAGGTGGTGGGCGACGCCGCGCTCCTGGTCGCCCCTGACGACGTCCCCGGCCTGACGGTGGCCCTATGGCGCGGCCTGACCGACGAGGCGCGCCGCGCTGAACTCATCGCTAAAGGCTTTCGCCGGGCGCAGTGCTTCTCGTGGGAAAAGGCCGCCCGGCAGACGCTGGCCGTGTACCAGAGCCTGGCCTCGTGAGACTGACATCAACGACGATGAACCTCCTTTTCCTCACCCCCCAGATTCCGTACCCGCCCCAACACGGTGGGGCACTGCGCGCGTACAACCTGATTCGCGTGCTCGCCCAACGCCACGCCATCACCCTGCTCTCCTTCGTGCGCACTCCCGAGGACCTGGACCGCGCCGGGCCGCTGCGGGATTGTTGCCGGCGCATCGAGACTGTACCCGCTCCCACGCGCTCGCACCTGCGGCGGGCGTTTTCTGTGTTCCTCTCCCCTGAACCCGACCTGGCCCTGCGCCTGGTGTCCACGGAATTCCAGGCCCGGCTGGATGCCCTCCTGCGGGAAAGCCACTTCGACGTGCTGCAGATCGAGGAGATTATGCTCGCCCGCTACGGGCTGGCCCTGAACACGAACACCGAACCCCAACCGCGCCTGGTGTTCGACACCTACAACGCCGAGTACGTGCTCCAGCAGCGGGCTTTCGAGACGGACGTGCGCCATCCGCGCCGCTGGGCCGGGGCGCTGTACTCGCTCATCCAGTGGCGCAAGCTGCGCCGCTACGAGGCCCGCGTCTGCCGCCGCTTCGATTGCACCGTCGTCGTCTCGCAAGCCGACGCCGTGGCCCTGCATGCTCTGGACCCGGCACTGCCCCTGGTGGTCGTGCCCAACGGGGTGGACGTGGCCCACTACGCCTCCTACACGCCTGGCGCGAACGATCCTGTGCTGCCGCCCAACTCGCTGGTCTTCACCGGCAAGATGGATTTTCGGCCCAACGTGGACGCCGTGCTGTGGTTCGTGGAGTCGGTGCTGCCCCTCGTCCAGCAGCAGGTCCCCGACGTGCGTTTCTACGTCGTGGGCCAAAGCCCGCTGCCGCGCGTGCGGGCATTGGCGGCGAATCCCGCCGTCATCGTCACCGGGCGCGTCCCGGACGTGCGGCCCTACATCGCGGGCGCGGCGGTTTACGTGGTGCCGCTGCGCATCGGTGGTGGCAGTCGCCTGAAGATACTGGAGGCGCTGGCCATGGGCCGGGCGGTGGTCTCCACCTCGCTGGGCTGCGAGGGCTACCCGCTGGTGGCGGACCGCGAGCTCGTCGTCGCCGACGAGCCCACCGACTTCGCGCGGGAGGTGATCGCCCTGCTGCGCGATCCGGCCCGGCGTGCGGAGTTGGGAGCGGCGGGGCAGCGCTTCGCGGCGGAGCGGTACGATTGGAGCGTGATCGCGCCGCTGCTTGAGGAAGCATATCGCCGTTTGGTCGTCTAACCCCTGGTTTACAATCCGTTTTTAACCGCTATTTGTTGTTGACATAGGGTGTAAATGGTGGTATACTATTAAAGTGTAGTACTCAAGTCCTATAGCTGCCAAACTACACTTCAACAGCCAGTGGGGGGCACGGATGTTGAAGGCCCATAATCTGCATCTGCAAGCACGGCCATCTGTCTGGCTGTCATGGAAAGCACCCATTGCCTGAGGCGCGAGCGCGTCTGAGGCAATGGGTGCTTTGTGTGTTTTGGAGTTCACAAATTGGGGCGAACCATGTCTTTGCATCCTGGACAAATGTTATTGGGCAAATACAAAATCCTCGAATTGCTAGGCAGCGGCGGATGGGGAGAGGTTTACCTCGCAGAGGATAACCTCGGTCGAGAAGTAGCAGTAAAATGTCTCAGAAAAGACCTCTGTCAAGACGAAAGTGCGCTGAGTCAGTTCTTGGAAGAAGCCTCCAAAGCCGCAAGCATTAAACATCCAAATGTTGTCATCATTTACACCTGCGAACGGGAAGGTGACGAACGTTACATTGTGATGGAGTACGGTGACAAAGGCACCGTTGCACAACTTATTTCGGAGAAGGGCAGCCTGCCCATTTTGCAGGCCATTGACCTCGCAATAGGCGTGTGCCGGGGGCTATCGGCTGCTCACCGTAAAGGCTTGATCCACGGAGACGTTCGTCCCAGCAACATTGTTCTGTGTACTGACGAGGAAAGCGAAGGCGAAGGGGCTGTGATCCCCAAGCTCTCCGATTTCGGTTTCGCACAGAGGGCTCGACTCACCAGGACAAGCGCGAAGACAGGTGCTCCCGCTCCATTGGGGGCATGGCAATACGTCTCCCCGGAGCGTCTTCAGGAGGACCCCGTTGACGGCAGGTCTGATCTCTACTCTCTGGGCGTATCCCTGTACGAAATGCTGACCGGGGAACCACCTTTTCCATTGAGGGGAGACAATGCGGTAAATGAGGTAATTCGTGGGCATCTTAAGGTGAAGCCAGAACCGCCTGGCAACAAGCGACGGGGTATCTGTGAGTTGCTGAACGAGACAGTGATACGAGCTTTGCAAAAGAAGCCAGAAAGACGCTATCCGGATGCGCGCGCGATGCTCAAGGCTCTGGAAGAGGCCAGGGATGCACAGGTGGTATGGGAGCGCGAACTTCAAGACTTGTATGAGCAGGCAATAGCTCACTTTGAGGGTGGAAAATGGCAGGAGGCGGTTGAGTCCTTCGAGAAATTGATTGAGTACAACGCGCCTTACGAAGACGTGCCAGCCAAGTTGGAACAGGCAAAGGAACAAGTGAGGCTGGCGGAAGTCTACCAGCGGGCTTTGGCATTCGTAGCCCAGAAAGAGTGGCAAAAGGCGAAAGCTGAACTAGAAGATATTCTCCGATCAGATCCACACTACCGGGGTGGAGAAGCCAAAACCTGGCTAGACGAGGTGAAAAAACAGATTGAGCTGGCCTCGTTATACGCCGAAGCGATCAAACAGGAGAAGGCGGAGCATTGGACCGAGACTATCAAGCTATTCTCGAAGATCCTGTCCATTCAGCCGGGTTACGAGGACGTTCCGGCTAGACTCAGCAGGGCAGAAGAGCGCCGGCGGATACAAACCTCGTACCAAGAGGCAATGCGGCATTTGGATGCTGGGGAATGGAATGAGGCCATCGGGAAGCTTGACAAGGTTGTCAAGGC
>JAGGZG010000343.1 GCA_021162125.1 Anaerolineae bacterium | reverse complement strand
TGCGGGCCGGCGTAATCGCGGGGGATGAGTCGCCAGGCGGGGGCGGGGGCGGCGGCCAGAAGGAGGCCCTTATCTTCGACCTCACTGCACCTGCCGGGGTAGGAGCAGTCAATCTTGCGCTCATAGGCGGCTTCAAACGCCCAGGCGGAGAACTTGGCGCCATACTTGACCTGGATGCCGACCTTTTGCAGGTAGCCAGGGTCGGGCGGGACTTGCAGGGTAATATACGGCTCCCCGCCGCCTTCTACCGAGGCAACCAGCCCAGTGCAAGGCTCGACGGACAACGTAGCATTCACATCAATTCCGCCGGTCCCTTCGCCGTGTTTGAACTTGAGTTCGCCGTCGCGCTCTTCAAATTGGCTGAGCACATTCACCTTGGGGGTAAAAGTCCCCTTGACCGTGGCGACGTTGTTCACCCACTTGATGATTCGCCCCACCACCGGCCACTTTTCGGCAGCCGTCAGGGCCGGGATGAGGTCCAGCAACCCGGTCTCTTTTTCGATGGGCGTCTTGATCTCCAGGCCCAACTCGGCCCGTTCCAGGTCGAAACTCTGGCCGCAGACGAACCTGGTCTCCCCATTGCCATAGATGCGCCCCTCGACGTTCACCGCCGCCAGCCCCAGGCCGGTCTCGCCGGAGACCTCCGCGCTGCCGCTGCCGTCCGACTTGGCCTCGGCCTCCGCTCCCGCCTGGGTGGGCAGGATGCCAATCTTTTTGCCGCCCAGATAGGGCACCCAATCGGGCGGCTTCCAGGTGGCCTCGAAAGGCGGCTCCGGGTACTTGAAATCGTAGGTATATTTGACCAGCGGACGCTCCGCCTCCACCTCGAAGGAGGCATCACTACCGGGGATGTTCTGGATGGCCCACTCCACCCAATCCGGCCAGGGGAAGACGGTCGGCTGGATGGTGGTCTCCAGCGAGCGGAATTCCGTGCCCCCTGCCGGGTAGGTTGCCCAAATCCGCAGGGTGTTGTTGGCGCAGGCGAAACTGCTCTGAAAGTCGGCACCCATGTCGTAGGTGTGTTTGGCTCCCCACTGCAAGCCGTCCTCGCGGGACTGCGCACCGTTCAGGTCAAAGTACACGTCGCCGTAAGGCGCATCGCCGTTGCCGGGGAGGTCGCCGTTCCAGTCCACGTGGACGTTGAGGGTGTTGGCGAGCGCCGTGCGGTCGAGAAAGTAGGTTTTATCCAGGGTGTACTCCGGCTTGACGGCGGTGATGCGCGGGCGTGCGTCCAGGTTCAGGGTGTCGGAAGCGGCGTTGTTGAGGTTGGTGAGTTCGGCGATATTGTCGTCGGGGTCGGCGGTGACGGTGAGATTGAGCGAGGTTCGCCCGTTCCCGGCAAGTAAGCGGTCGGTGATGTCCCAATCCAGGTGCAGGGTTTGGGTTACGCCGACGCCCAAACTGGTGATGGTCTGGTCGCTGTGCCAGCCTTGCCCGTCGCTGAAGCGGACGGTGATGTTAGATGCGCCTGTCTCGCCCTTGTTTTCCACCACCACATCCACCGGAAGGGTAAAGCGCGAGCCGTCAAATGTGACGCTGGCCGGGTCCAACGTGAACTCGTGAACGGTCAAGTCGGGGAAAACCCCGCCCTTCCACACATAGAGCGTGTTGTCCTGCTGGAAAAGCGCGCTAAACCCGTTGTTTGAAAGCGCATACGGCCAGGCTGATGGAGTGAGCGGCCCGTCATAGGGCGAGATGGGGGTCAGATCACTACCGTCCCGTCGCATTCGCCAAAGACGGCCGTTACTACATTCTAAAAGCAACCATGTGCCGTCTTCGCTTATCCCATTTTGGTAGCAGGTTTCTTCATCAGGCGGGAACGGAACCATTGTAGACGCCTGAGTGTCAAGGTCAAGCAGATATATCCCGGTGCCATCACTACTGTTGTAGGCAACCCACCGGCCATCAGCGCTTAAATTGGGCACATCCCGCCACGTGGTTCTGGGAAGCCGAATAATGCGGCCATCGCGTACAGCATCATATTGCCCAGACACGCCAGAAACTAATTCGACCAAAACAACGCGACCATCATTCGATACACCAACAACCCCAGAAAAGTCTTCTGAGGCCTGGTCTGATACTATCGTCAAGCCCGTGCCATTGGACGACATTTTCCATAGGATTGGAATTTCATCAGGATTCACCTTGCAAGAAGTATAATCCCATTCCCAGTGAGAGCCGGTCCACTTTGACCCGCATTGCCATTTCTGGCGGGAAACAAAATAAACTGTCTTGCCATCTCCACTGATGCGGGGCGTACCCCATGCCGCCATGCAAAGCGCATCACCTTCCGGGTCGTATTGACAAGGGGTAATATGGTGCCCGTTGACGTACATAAACCCGCCTCCCCATGAGGTCGCAAGAATCGTGTGGCCATCCGCACTGATGTCCACAATCTTGATTTCTTTTTGCCCCGCTTCGTACTCGTACAGCCGTTGTGGTGGCGTGTTCCCGCTGGCATCGGCAAGATACCACTGGTCGTTGTAGTAATAGAGATCATCCTCAACATCCAGGTGATAGGCAACCCATTGCCCATCCCCGCTCAACCATGCGGGATCGAGCGCATCGTCTATGTTCACATCGGTGATTGCAATCAGCTGCGGGTAATCCTCTTGGAGGGCGACCGCATCTCCCGAATGCGCTGTCAACGGGGAGGATAGCAGAAACAGCGTCCCCGCAAATACAATGCCAAAAAGAACATGCCAGAGTTTCATCATTATGACTCCTTCCGCGTCCCCTACGGCGAATCACTGCGGGCGAGAATGCCCATCTTTTCCAATTGCCGGGGGTAGTCATCTTGAGCAGCGACCTCGGCCAGATGCCCCATCAACGATCCAGAGCCACGATCAGCTCTGTTGCCAGGATTGCCAGGGCGGTCAATGCGCGCGAATAATGGGATTTGATCATCATACCTCCATTTCTTCATTCAGGTGAGTCCTGCTGCCGGTCGCCTCCGAACTCCCGGCGCAGAAACGCCAGCAGGTCTTCCAGGGCGACGAACCCCTGGCGCCACCGTTGCGGCGAGACCTCTTCGAGCGAAAAGCGCCAGCGCATCTGCTCGTTGTCCCCCAGGTCGCCGCTTTCCTGCCAGCAACGCAGCAAAAATACGCGGTCAGATCGCGGGTGCAGGCGTTTGGCCCCCCACTTGCATTTCTCGGAAATCTGTGCCATCATATAGCCATGATACCGGCCAAACGTTCGTAAATCGTTCGCCAGCACCAATCCTCCCGCAGGTTTTGAACCTGCGGGAGGATTACGGGGATGAGACATGTTCTACGTGCGCCTGTTCGGGTTCATTCAAGTGGAACGCGATAGTGTTCCCCTCGATGGGTTTGAGTCGGAAAAGGCGTTGGCGCTGCTGGGCTACCTGGCCCTGCAGCGCCGGCCCGTGGCCCGCCGTCTCCTGGCCGGCCTGTTCTGGGGGGAAAAGAGCGAGTCCCGTGCCCTGGGCAACCTGCGGCGTGTGCTGCACAACCTGACCCGCCTCCTCCCCGGCTGCCTGGAGGTGACGCGGCACACCGTCCGGTTCCTTCTCTCCGACCGCTGCCAGACGGACACCGCCCAATTCGAAGTCCTTATGGCGGACGGCAGCCCCGCCGATCTGGCCGAGGCGGTGCGCCTCTACCGCGCCGACCTGATGGAGGGGATGAGCTTCCCCGACTGTCCCGAATTCGATATCTGGCTGGTGGGCGAGCGCGAGTTCTGGCGACAGCGCGTCATCCAGAGCCTGCAAACGCTGATTGATTACCACCATCGGCGCGGCGACGACGAGGAAGGCGTGCGCCTGGCCTCCCGTCTGCTGGCCCTGGCCCCCTGGCGCGAGGAGGGCCACCGCCAGTTGATGCGCTTCCTGGCCCGCAGCGGGCAGCGTGCCGCCGCCCTGGCGCAATACGAAACCTGCCGCCGCATCTTGCAAAGGGAGCTGGGCGTGCCGCCCTCGGCGGAGACACGCGCCCTCTACGAGCGCATCCGCGACGCCCCCGCGCCACGTCACAACCTGCCGCTGGAACCTACCCCCTTTGTCGGGCGCGGCGCCGAGCTGACCGAGATCGCCCGCGCCTTGAACGACGCCGCCTGTCGCTTGCTGACCCTCGTCGGGCCGGGCGGAGTGGGCAGGACGCGCCTGGCCGTGCGAGCTGCGCGAGACCAGGTACGCGCTTTCCTGCACGGCGTCTTTTTCGTCCCCCTGGCGGGCCTGGAAGAGCCGCACCTGCTGGCAACGGCCATCGCCGAGGCTTTGGGCCTGCGCCTCACAGGCCACGAGCCGGCCGCCGATCAACTGCTTGCCTATTTGCGCGATAAGGAACTGCTGCTGGTGCTGGACAATTTCGAGCACCTGCTGACCCCTTCCCACACCGAACAGGCGGTCTCGCTGGTGTTGAAAATCTTGCAGCAGGCACCGGGGGTCAAGGTGATGGTCACCTCCCACCAACGGCTAAACCTGCGTTGGGAATGGCTGATCGAGGTCAAAGGGTTGCCCTATCCCGACCGTCAGGCCCCTGCCGAGGCGACCTACAGCGCGGTGACCCTCTTTGTGCAAAGCGCACGTCGTGCCATGCGGCGTTCCCTGGAGGGCGAGATGGAGGAAGTGGCGCGTCTCTGCCGCCTGCTGGAGGGGCTGCCGTTAGGCATCGAACTGGCCGCTGCCTGGACGGGCGAGTACTCGTGCGCCGAGATCGCCCGGCAGGTCGAACGCGGGCTGGACGCCCTCTCCGCCTCGGCGCACGATTACCCACCCCGCCATCGCAGTTTGCGGGCGGTCTGCGATTATTCCTGGTCACTTTTGAACTCTGAAGAGCAGCAAGCCTTTCGCCGCCTGGGCCTCTTTGTCAGCAGCTTCGACCTCGACGCCGCCCTGGCCGTCACCGACGCACACCGCGCCACGCTCTCCGTCCTGGTGGAAAAGAGTCTCCTGCGCGAGACTCACGTCGGACGCTATCTCTTGCACGCCGTCCTGCGACGGTACGCCGAGGAACGCCTGAACCGGTCGCCACAGGAGGCGGAGGCCACGCGGGAACGCTTCTGTGCCTATTACGCCGATTTCCTGCGTCGTCAGGAGGAGGCATTGCAGGGGCCGCACCAAAAGAGCGCACTGCAAGCCATCGAGAGCGAGATCGAGCACCTGCGCCGCGCCTGGGAGTGGGCGACAGAGCGCGGGGACGCCGATGTGCTCCAGAGGTCGGCGTACAGCCTGTATCTCTTCCACGAGATGCAGGGGCGGTATCAGGACGGGGTCGCGCTCTTTGGCGCGGCGGTGAAGGCCTGCGAGGCGCGTCCCGCCGTAGAGGATGAATCGCTCCTGGGCCGTCTCCTGGCGCATTGGGGTTGGTTCCTGCACCGCGTCGGCGAGGGCGAAGCGGCCCACGCAGCCCTGGAGCGCGGGCTGGCCCTTGCGCAGCGGCTCAACGACCGGGAGTACATCCCGCTCCTCCTGGTCCACCTGGGCGATGCGGCCCGCGTGCGCGGGGAGTACGAGAGGGCAGAATCCTTCTTGCAGCGGGGGTTGCACCTCTACCGCCGCCTGGGGGACAAGTCGGGCATCGCCCGCGCCCTGAACACGCTGGGCATCGTGGCCTCCATCCGAGGGGAGCACGCGACCGCCCGCGCCCACTTCGAAGAGAGTCTCGCCCTGTACCGCGAGTTGGGCGCTCCCTTTGGCATCGCGCTCGCGCTCAACAACCTGGGCATCGCGCTCGACGAGGGGGGCGACCCCGACGCGGCCCAGGCCCTGTATCTGGAATGCTTGAGCATCCGGCAGGACCTGGGGGATCGCTATGGCATGGCCGCCGTGCTGGGCAACCTGGGCGTCATCGCCGACTCCCAGGGCCGGCTGGATGAGGCCCGCCGTTACTACGAGCGTTGCCTCCAGATCGCCCGCGAGTTCAACTATCGCACCATGATCGCCGGGTTGCTCAACAATCTGGGGTCACTGGACTGCAAACAGGGTGACTATGCCGCCGCCGAGCGTCGTTTCCGGGAGAGCCTCGAACTCTCCGCTGAGTCCGACGACCTGCGCCGCACGGCGCTCACCCTCAACCGGCTGGGCAAGGCCCAGATCGAGGCCGGGCACATCCCGGAGGCGTGGACGAGCCTGCGCCGCGCCCTGCGCCTGGCGCACCGGGTACAGGCGATCCCCGTGCTGTTGGAGGGATTGTTAGGCGTCGCAACGCTGCTGGCGCGAGAGGGCCGGGCGGAGCAGGCGGCCGCGTTGCTGGCCTTCGTCGCCCAACACCCAGCCTGCACCCGTGACCTCCATCCCGACGTGGAGCGGTTACGCAGCGCGGTGCCGGGCCTCCCTTCGACCACCGAGTCCCCCCTGAGTCTGGAGGCCGCCCTGGAGATCGCTTTGGCCTGATGAACCCGCGGGAGGGTACGGCTGTACGTGTATTGCGGCGGGCGGAGCGCGAGTGGGATGGTCGTGGTGCGGATTTGCGTGAAAGTTGGCAAGCGCAATGCCATTTGCCGCCTCGCTCATTCCGTGGTATACTTGATATGTAACTGCTCAGGCTACTTCTGTTAGCGATTGAAATCGCCTCTAGAGGGCTTGCAGCCGAGCGTCCACCTGCGTGGACGCGCCTGTCCACGCAGGTGGACAGCCGGCTTTAGCTCCTCAGGCGCGGTTTCAACCGCTGGCCTGAGTAGTAACCTTGATATACAAACCGGGGTGAGTCTAGAGATCACTGGCCATCGACTAAAGGAGCGTAATTGGATTGCGCCCTTACCGGAGCCAGGAGAGTCCAGGTGTCGCCTGTACACACCCCGCATAAAGCACAAAAACATGGACAGCGCCAACTATGAGTGTTCCGCTCAGCGAGTTGGCGCTTTCTGCATACAGAGTGTTGCATAAGGGGAGTCTCGAACTTGTTCGGGGTGCTCTGGCTAACCGGGGGCTGATTTGTCCGGGCCGTTCCGCAACAAGTTGCGGACTCCGGCCGGCAACCGGGCACAAGGACAAATCCCTTAAAAGTACTTATGCAACACACTGGCATAATAAAAGCTCCGTGGTTGTGGAAAGCAGCTGGCGGGGCAAATGGGCACGGGAAAGTCTCGCCCTGTTGCATTCCCTGCAACACACCTCCTGTACCATGGAGGCAAATCCATGGACAGGAGGTGTGTTATGCGACGCGCAAGCAGGGAACGGTTGGAGGCCATCTGGCAAGTGGTGGAACGGGAGCCGGGTATCCGCCCCGGCAGAATAGCCAGAAAATTGGGTATTCCCCGCTCGTCGGTGACGCGAGCGCTGCCGACGCTCGAAGAGGCGGGTTTGCTGCTCGGTGAAGACCGGAAAGGCCGGTTATGGCCCTGGGGGCGGATCAAATGAGTGCAAATTACCCTTTGGCGGCCAGACGTTGCGTTCTGACGGCGGGATGGTGGTATAATGAGTACAGCAGCAACGAGTGTGTGGCAGGAGGCTGGACATGGAACGAGCGATGGGCAAAGCGGAACGGCTGTTGCAGATCGAGGCGCTCTTGCTGGACTATCCCGACGGGCTGAGTCAGGCAGAGATCGCCCGGCGGCTGGGAGTGAATCGCTCGACGGTCTACCGCTATTTGCCGGACCTGACCGCCAGCTTCGCCGTCTACGAGACCGACGACGGCAAGCTGGCCATTGACCGCGACCATTATCTGACGAATGTGCGGCTGACCCTGCACGAGAGCATGGCCTTACACCTGGCCGCCCGACTGATGGCCACCCGCACCGACAAGCAGAATCCCCACGCCGCTGCCGCCCTCCGCAAGCTGGGCCTGGCCCTGGAAAAGCTGGCCCCACGGGTAGCGGAGCACCTGAAGATGTCGGCGGAGGTGATGGAGGATCAGGCCCAACGTCATGACCCCGTCTACCTGAACGTGCTGTAGACGTTGACCCGCGCCTGGTCGCAGGGCCGGAAGGTTCGCCTGTGGCATCGGCATGAGAACGGGCGGGTCTACGAGTACGACTTCGCTCCTTACTTCATCGAGCCCTACGCGGTGGGGCAGACGACGCACGTCATCGGCTGGCGGGAGCCACCGGGGGCACTGCGCACGTTCAAGCTGGAGCGCATCCAGCGCATCGAGTTGACCGCTGCATCCTACGAAATCCCACCCGACTTTGACCCGCGCGAGTTGCTGGCCGACGCCTGGGGCATCTGGTACACCGAGGCGCAGCCGGTGGAGGTGGTGCTGCGCTTTCACCCCCGGGTGGCGGGCCGAGTGCGCGAGACGCGCTGGCACCGCAGTGAGCGGGTAGAGGAACAGCCCGATGGGAGCGTGATCTGGCGGGCACGGGTGGCCGAGCCCCAGGAGATGCTGCCCTGGATCCGGGGCTGGGGCGCGGACGTGGAGGTGCTGGAGCCGGAGGACCTGCGGGAGCGGATGATGGGGGAGGCGAGAAGACTGGCCGAAATCTATGGTTGGCAGGTCAGCCGGGGTGGCGCGACCGATGGCGATACGTTGGATCAGACCTTTGCCACTTACTTTGGAGGGTGAACGATGAGCATGATCCCTTACCCTTTTCAGCGGCGGGTGGCCGAGTTGCTCTTGAGTGACCACAACGTGATCCTGCAGGCTCCTACCGGGGCGGGCAAAACGATGGCGGCGATGTTGCCTTTCCTGGAAGCCATCGAGCGCGGGCGCGATTTCCCTCACAAATGCCTGTACGCCGTGCCGATGCGCGTATTGGCCAATCAGTTTGTTGATGAGTACAAAAGTAAGGTGAGGAAAGCGGGGCGCGATGATCGCATCCGCGTCGCCATCCAGACCGGTGAGCATCCTGACGATAAAGAATTGACCGCCACGCTCACCTTTGCCACCATAGACCAGGTATTGAGCAGCTTCCTGCTCTCGCCCTATAGCTTGCCCCGGCGGCTGAGCAACCTGAACGCCGGGGCCGTGGCGGCGTCCTACCTCGTCTTCGACGAATTCCATCTGTTCGACCCCATCTCCACGCTGCCTACCACTTTGGAGATGCTGCGCATGCTGCGTGGGGTGGCCCCTTTTTTACTGATGACCGCGACTTTCTCGACCGACATGCTGCGTGGACTGGCGGATGCCCTGGGGGCAGTGGTGGTACCGGAGGATGGCACGGCCCGTCAGGCGATGCAGGCGCTACGCTCACAGCAGAAGACCCGCCGCTATCACGTCGCGGATGGGCCTCTATCGGCCGGGGCGGTGCTGGCGCAGCACAAAAGCCGTACCCTGGTCGTCTGCAACGTGGTGGACCGGGCCCGTGCTTTATTCGAGGCGTTGCGCGATCATCCTGAGCGGGGCGCTGCCCAGGTGCTTTTGCTCCACAGCCGTTTCCTGCCGGAAGACCGCCAACGCATCGAGAGCGAGATCCGGCGACTGTTTGGCCAGGATGGCGACGGGAGCGGGAGCTGGATCGTGGTCGCTACCCAGGTGATTGAGGTGGGGCTGGATGTCACCTGCCAGACGTTGCACACCGAACTGGCCCCGGCCAATGCCATCCTGCAGCGGGCCGGACGATGTGCTCGCTATGAGGGTGAGGAAGGCGACGTATTTATCTATCCCCAGGCATTCGACGCTGACGGTGAGGCAATTGACCTGACCGAGAGCGTGATGCCCTACAGAGGCCAGGAGGAAGAGGTCACCCGCACACTGGCCGAATTCCGGGCTCGCGATGGCGAGGCGTTAACTTTTGGTGACGAGCAAGAGTTGATCAGCGCCGTGCATGGCCCCCGGGACCGGGCCGTCGTTGACGGGTTGGTGGCCACGCGCGAGATGCACCGCCGCAGGATGAACGGCGTGATGGCCGGGCATCGCTCCGGCGAGGCCGGTGACCTGATTCGGGCAGTATCGTCGCGGCTGGTCGTCGTGCACGATGATCCACAGGCGGTGGCCGAACGGCCTTTCGCGGCGGAGGCTTTCAGCCTACACCCTCACACAGTCTACGGTCTAGTGGGCAAGTGGCTGGAGCGGGAAGACGAACTCGACCTGGAAGACTGGGGAGTGCGGGCCTTGCACGACCTGGGCGATGAGGACGAGTCTGGACGATCTGTCTATGATTGGCTGCCGGTGCGGGATAAAAGTGATGTGGCGGGGTCGGTGTTGGTGCTGGTGCATCCGGCGCTGGCCGGTTACGACTCTGACCTGGGTTTCGTGCCCGATCGGAGCACCGGCTACCGGGCCAGGTTGGCCCCGGCGCGGGACGCTGCTCCGCGCGGTGGCTACTTCTATCACTTGGAGACTTACATCGATCACGTCCGTCTGGTTTACGATGCTTTTCGGCGCACGGCCTGGCCGGAACTGGCCCCGGCAGCCGCCCGTTTGGAGCGTGCTTTTGGCTGGCCGGCGGGAGTGGTGGAGCGGGTGGCGCACCTGGTGGTGCTTTTTCACGATGTGGGCAAGCTCAACCGGAGCTGGCAAGAGTGGGTGGTGCGCTATCAGCGGGCCATCGGCCAGCCGGCCCCGCCTGGATTCTACGCCCACACCGATTCCGACCCGGGCAATCCGCTGCACCGAGAGAAGCAGAGGGCCCTGGGCCGCAAGCCACCGCACGCCGTCGAGGGGGCCGTGGCGGTTGCGCCGTTGTTGGCGGCGGCTGCGGGGGAGTGCGAGCCGATGCTGAATGCTGCTTTTACCGCCATCGCCCGGCATCACGGGGCGTTCACCAGAGAGTACCGGCGCTACGCACTGGCCCCCGGGTCCGGCGAGGCCGTGGCCGAGACGTTAGCCTGGCTGCCGTCCCAATTCGCGGCGGGGCTTGACGTGGGAGAGATGTTCGTGAGCGAGGACCCGGCGCGGATGTCAATAGAGGATTTGTTCGTCGACCCGCAGCGAGATGGCGAGTTCCTGGCCTACGCGCTGCTGGCGCGGGCCCTGCGCCGGGCGGATCAGGTGGGGACGGGGAGTGGGTAGCGAATGGCAAATGGCGAATCTCCCGTCGCCGTGGAGGCTATGGTGAGGAATTAGCGGGGCGGCGAGAGGGGTAAGGGGAGAACGTCGCCGCCGGTGTAGGCCGGATCGGCAGAGTAAATGACGACGGCGCCCACCTGGGGTTGGTAAACAGCGATCCACGGGGCAGCGCGATAAGTAATGGCCAGGCTGGTGTAAAGCCAAAGCGGCAGTTTGCCACTGAGGATGATGCCGAAGCCGGCGGGAACGGGAGGCATTGTCAGCGTCTCCAGTTGGCTATAGTCCAGATAGGCGGTGGGCAAAGAGCTTTCCACGAGGATGTGATCGGGGAACTCGTGTAATTGTACCTGGAGCGGAGCCGCAGGGTCGGGCGTCCCCATGGGCAGCGACGCCGCCCGTACCCAGCCCAGCCGCACGTCGAACTGGACGAAAGGAGCGGGCGTGGCCAGCAAGGCTATGGCTGCGTAGAGCCAGTTGGGGCCGCGCCCATAGATGCCCAGAGGGACGGCTTCGGGCAGGTAGTCGAGCACGGCGGGCAGGTGGTGGGGCTGCCAGGTGGCTTTTTCGCCGGTAAAGGGGACGCCGAGGGTGCGAGCCAGGCGGTCGAGGTCCACGGCGGTCTCGACCGGGGCGAGGGCCAGGTGGGTGCGGCGCAGCTCGTTGGGATCATAGGCAAAGATGCGAGCCACCCGTTCGACCAGGGCGTCGAAGGTGGAACCGGCGGCGGTCGTGCCCCGTTCCAGGCCGGTGATGACGCCACGCAGGACGGGGCCAGCATCGGTGATGATGTCTCGACCGTGCAGTTGGGAGTGCAGGTCAGCCAGGGGGATCAGGCCGTGGCGGGCGAGCATAGCTTGCCAGGCGTTGTGAGTGTCCTCGTCGCTGGTGAGCAGGATGGCGTGGGTGCAGCAATCGAAGATGCGCTCCTGGTCTGAGGTCGGACGTCCACCGACGTCCACGATCAGGGGAAGGTGGCGGGCAGCGATGTCGCGGCAGATACGGTCCACCCATTGGGGAATTCCCTGCCCTTTGATTCGGATGCGCCGTACCAGTTTTTGGTCGCTTTCATTGGCCCAGTCTCCTTCGCCGTCGGGATAGGCGCGTATGACGTAGTGCTGGATGCCTCGCTCCCGAAGGGCGTGGGTCAAGCTGTAGGTCAAGACGGATTTGCCCATGTGGGGAGGGCCGCCAATTAGAATAGCGGGAAAGAGTTCCATCTGTACACCTCTTGGAAAGGATGCTCATGAAAGGGTTTCGAAGCGTATTGCTCAGCACGCTGGGTGGCCAGGCCCAAGTGGTCACGTTCGCGTTGGATGCGCTGCTGGCCCAGGGGGAAGAGATCGAGCAAGTGGTAGTGTTGCATCTCTCGCCGGAGGATGTGCGGGTGCAGCGGGCGTTGATCCAGTTGGGACAGGAGTTTGCCGATGATTTCTACGCCCACGCTGGCCGGCCCTGTCGCTTCCGGCACATAGCAATCCGGGATAAGACCCGTCCGCTGGTGGATATCCGGCAGGAAGCGGACGCGGTAGCAACCTGGCAGGTGGTGCACGAGTTGCTGAAAACGCTCAAGTCGCAGGGATGGCGGGTGCACCTGTGTCTGGCCGGGGGCCGGCGGATGATCGGGTTGCTGGCGCTGTCGGCGGCGATGTTGATTTTCGACCATTACGATCGGGTGTGGCATATGTACACAC
>JAGGZG010000262.1 GCA_021162125.1 Anaerolineae bacterium | reverse complement strand
GTGGGACAGTAGATGTGGTTCATCACGGCAGTTCTTTTATGGGAGCGCAGCGTCGCCCTTTGTGGACGATATGGTGTCGGGGGCGAGCGCCGACGCCACTCCAGTATACAACGCCTTGTGCATTTCTGTCAATCCACGGCCACCATCTCAATCACGCCCATCGCGGTCAAGGCCTCGGCGGCGTAATGCTGGACCAGGTAATTGGGGTCGTGCAGGTAGGCCTGGCACAGGGGAGTGACGGATTGCGGCGACTGGATGGCGGCCAGAGCTTTGGCCGCGTGGATGCGCACGGCGTCGCGCTCGTCCTCCAGGGCAGCACACAACGCGGGCACTGCCTCCTCGCCAATGCGCTGCAAAGCCTCGGTGGCCCGGTTGGCGACCAGGGGGCTGGGGTCGGCCAGGCATTTGACCAGGGCGGGAGCGGCTTGCGCGGCGCGCAGCTCGCCCAAGACGACGGCGGCCCCGGCGCGGATTCCCTCGTCGGGGTCCAACAGGGCGGCGGAGAGGGCGGGGATGGCCTGTGGCCTGCCCACGATGCGGAGTGCGGCCAGGGCCCGCCAGCGGACGTCGGGGTCAGGGGCTGCGGCCAGGGCGGGGGAGAGGGTGTCCACGGGATGTGTAGCGAAGTAAATCAGGTGCGCAGGACAGTGGCAGTCGGAGGCACCGAAGCGGGGGACGGGAATCTCGCCGCCGGGCGCGTCCGCGAACACGCGCGCCCATTCGCATTCCAGTCGCCGGTCGGCAGGGGCGGACGGCCATCCGCCCCTACTCCACACCTCGACCAGACGGGCGCGCTCCAGCAGGTAATCCACGTGCCAGCGCAGGCGCTTGCCATCGGCCATTCGACGGCGATGGCGGGCCAGCCTTGCGGCCAGCCCGCCGGGTCCGCGCGCACTGCCCACGTACACGTACCATCCGGCAGGGAAAGTAAATTCGCCCAGCTTGCCTACCCGAATCAGCTCTGACCTGTCCAGGCGCAGCAGCAGGGCGTAAGTGCCTTTCTCTTTGCTCATTTTCTGGACACTTCGTATATGACCCCACCCAGGCTTTTTCTTACCCTGAGACGAGGCCTGAAACTCGCGGTAAAGGCATAACCACAAAGGCACAAAGTGCCATAGAGAGTAGGAAGTACTGTGATTCTTGGTGACTTCGTGCCTTCGTGGTGAATTCCCAGACTCGCTTTGAAAGGGAGATGACCGGTTCTTACTTGTCGGCCAGGGCGGCGATGCCGGGCAGGGTCTTGCCCTCCAGGAATTCCAGCGATGCGCCACCGCCGGTGGAGATGTGAGTCATCTTATCGGCCAGCCCAGCTTGATACACGGCGGCCACGGAGTCCCCGCCGCCGATGATGGTCATGGCATCGAGTTCGGCCAGGGCTTTGGCAATTTCCACCGTGCCCGTCGCGAACTTCGGGAATTCAAACACGCCCATCGGCCCATTCCAGACCACGGTCTTGGCCCCGGCCAGTTTGTCCTTGAACAGAGCTACCGTCCTGGGGCCGATGTCGAGGATGCGCCAGCCGGCAGGCACGGCGTCCACGCCGACGATCTTGGACTGCGCGTCGGCGGCGAAGGCATCGGCCACGACAACGTCCACGGGCAATACCAGTTTATCCCCGGCCTTGGCTAACATCTCCCGCGCCGTGTCCAGGCTCTCATCCTCCACCAGGGACTCGCCCACCTCGTAGCCCTGAGCCTTAAAGAAGGTGTTGGCCATCCCCCCGCCGATGAGCAACACGTCCACTTTCCCCAGCAGGTTCTCGATGACCCCGATCTTGTCCGAAATCTTGGCCCCGCCCAGGATAGCGACGAAGGGATGTTCGGGCGATTCCAGGGCCTTGCCCAGGAACTCGATCTCTTTCTCCATGAGGAATCCGGCCACGGCGGGCAGGTAATGAGCCACCCCCTCGGTGGAAGCGTGGGCACGGTGTGCGGTGCCGAAAGCGTCGTTGACGTACACCTCCGCCAGAGAAGCCAGCTCACGGGCAAAGTCGGGGTCGTTTTTCCTTTCCTCCGGGTGAAAGCGGGTGTTCTCCAGCAAAAGCACCTGCCCCGGCTTTAACTCCTTGACCAGGGCCTGCACCTGCGGGCCGATGCAATCGTCGGCGGTGAGCACCGGCTGACCTAGCAGCTCGCTCAGCCGCGCGGCCACGGGAGCCATACGTAGCTCCTCCTTGACCTGGCCTTTGGGTCGGCCCAGATGCGACATCAGGATGACCCGCGCACCCTGCTCAATAAGGTAACGGATGGTCGGCAGAGCAGCGCGAATGCGGGTGTCGTCGGCAACCTTACCCTCGGCCAGGGGCACGTTGAAATCCACGCGCACCAGTACCCGCTTGCCTCGCACGTCTACGTCGCGCACGGTCTTTTTATCCATATTTCACTCCTTATCGAATGGAAGGCCGGAAGGTTGGAAGGGCAAGAAATCAATGTCCTTCCAGCCTTCCATGCTCCCAAACTTTCAGTATTACAGGCCCTTGTCCGCGACGTACTTCACCAGATCGGCCAGGCGGCAGGCGTAACCCCATTCGTTATCGTACCAGGATACCACCTTGACCAGGTTGTTCTGCATGACCATGGTGGAGAGCGCATCTACGATGGAAGAGTGAGAGTTGCCCTTGAAATCAACGGAAACCAGAGGTTCTTCGCATACGTCCAAGATGCCTTTCAGCCTCCCGCGAGCTGCTTCCCTGAAGGCATCGTTGACCTCTTCCTCCGTTACATTCTTTCCGAGTACGGCCACCACGTCAATGATAGAGACGGTGGGTGTGGGCACGCGCATGGCGATGCCATGGAACTTGCCCTCAAGCTCCGGGATGACCAGGGTTGTGGCTATGGCTGCCCCCGTGGTGGTGGGGACGATGTTCAGTGCCGCCGCCCGCGCTCGGCGCAGGTCCCTGTGCGGCAGGTCGAGGAGGCGCTGATCGGTGGTGTAGGAGTGAGTGGTGGTCATTAACGCCTTCTCGACGCCAAATTCATCAGAGAGGACTTTCATCACCGGGGCGATGCAGTTGGTGGTGCAAGAGGCGTTAGAGAGAATATGGTGCTTCTTAGGATCATACTTATCCTCGTTCACCCCCAGGACGACGGTGATGTCAGGGCCCTTGGCTGGTGCGGAGATGATCACTTTCTTGGCCCCGGCCGCCAGATGTTTCGCCGCCTTCTCCCTCTCTCTGAAGATACCTGTGGACTCGATGGCGATGCTCACTCCCATATCTCCCCAGGGGAGCTGGGCCGGATCGCGCTGGGAAAGCACTTTTATCTCCCGGCCGTTGACGATCAGGGAGTCACCCTTCACTTCCACGGTGCCAGGGAAGCGGCCGTAGTTGGAGTCGTACTTGAGCAGGTGGGCCATGGTGGGTAGATTGCCGATGTCATTGACGGCTACTACCTCCAGTTCCTCGGGGTAGTGGTCCAACATAGCCTTGAACACCTGCCGGCCGATGCGCCCGAATCCATTGATTCCGACTTTCACGCTCATTGTTCATTCCTCCTTAAATGTGTAAGTTTTGTGGGTTCTTCGCGGATTCGTGGGGCTATCGTCGGAAGGCCTGGACGTAAACGTCCAGGCTAAGAGGACGAAGGGCGCTAAAGCGCCCTGAGCCCGCTTCAGCGGGCTTTGTCCTTTCAGCCCAATGCTTGAGCACCGGGACACCAACGTGAACCCCGCTATTCCACGTAGAACCGTTTTGTGAAACAGATTTTGGTACTGGCAGTATGTTGCATAAGTACTTTTAAGGGATTTGTCCCTGTGCCTGATCGCCGGGCGGAATCCGCAACTTGTTGCGGAATGGCCCCGACAAACCAACCTTCGGTTAGCCAGAGCACCCCGAACAAGTTCGGTACTCCACTTATGCAACACCCTGACTGGAGTAAAAGTCGCACGATTAGGCTGGACGAATGACGAATGGCCTCACCTCCTCGTGTGTGATTCGTAGAAAGCTATGAGTTCGTGGGCTAGTTTGTCCGGGTCGTGACGCCAGGGGTTGTTTTCATCCACTAGATCCGCCTCCAACACCTGATAGCCCAGCCCGAACTCGTAGACTAGAGGCACAGGATCAATCGCCGGATGGTCGGCCAGCGACGGTGGCCGATGACTGTTGGCCAGCACGTAAGGGAAGACCCCACGTCCCACGTGCTTCTCCAGAGCTGCCACGTGATCGCCCAGAGTGAAGCCATCTGTCTCACCGGGCTGGTTAGCCACGTTGCAGATGAAGACCTTCAGAGCTCGCGAGGCACGCACCGCCCTGGCGATGTCCTCGACCAACAAATTAGGGAGCACACTGGTGAACAGACTGCCCGGCCCGGCGACGATCAGGTCGGCGTCCAGAATGGCCCGCAGGGCCTCCGGATAGGCGCGCACCCCGTCCGGCTGGAGGAACACTCGCTCGATGGGCAGCTCCGTGGCCGTGATCTGCGATTCGCCCTCCACCCAGCCAGGCCCTGCCGGACTCTCGGTGCGCAGATCGGCGCAAAGGGTCACATCCTGCAAAGTGGAGGGCAGGATACGTCCCCGCACGGCCAGCACTCGGCTGGACTCCAGGATAGCCCGCTCGAAGCTACCCGTCACCCCGGCCATGGCCGCGATGAACAGATTGCCAAAGCTGTGGCCATTGAGCCCCATCCCCTGGCCAAAACGGTACTGAAAGAGCTGAACGGTCAGTGCCTCGGCGTCGGCCAGGGCAGCGATGCAGTTGCGGATGTCGCCCGGCGGGAGCACGCCCAGTTCGCGCCGCAGGCGACCAGAGGACCCCCCATCGTCGGCCACAGTGACAATAGCGGTGATGCGCGTGGTGTGCTCCTTCAGCCCGCGCAGGAGAGTCGAGAGGCCCGTTCCTCCGCCTAGGGCCACCACTTTCGGTCCACGCTCCCGTTGACGGTGCTGATAGAGAGCATCCACCACACTGGGCTGGCCGGGGCGCAGAAAGGGCATCAGCAGCGAGCGGCTTAGCTGTATCACAGCCACCGCTACGCCAGTGATCCCCACCGCGCCAAATAGTAAAGCCCGCCCCCAGCGGGGGATGAACTGCAAAGTCAGGTAGTAGAAGACGGGTGGAAACTCCCACACGGTGTAGATGTCACGCAGCAAGTAGCCGACACCCAGACTAATCAGCGTGATGCTGAACAACAGCAATGCTAACCATCGTTTCACACCAAGTCCGGGATACAGCCACTTCAGACTCGATCCACGCTTAAGCCAGCGTGCCATACGTGTGCCCATTGCAAGTCATCTGTCCCCTTTAAAGGGCCTAGTGCTCCTTCACACAACTGACCTAGGCTTCGTGGGGCATCCACCACTGGACATTCCCCCAAAAGAAGCCGTCCTTTGCCGTAGCGGCGTCTTGCCTTCTCATCCCCCCTCGTCCCGGCCCGCTGCTCCCTCCCCTATGCTGCTTCAAGGACGGACAGGTAGCCAACTTCCCCCCGCGCTTCGCTCGCAGGGGGACTGAAGGGAGAGAGAAAGTCGCCCCCCTCTAGCTCCCCCCATTTCACGGGGGGAGGACATGCTTTCCCTCCTCAAAGCCTTCAGGGATGCTCTTTCCGGCGGGCGGACCGTACCC
>JAGGZG010000077.1 GCA_021162125.1 Anaerolineae bacterium | reverse complement strand
TGCTTGCCGACTGGATTGACCACAAACGGCATCACGAGGAGTACGCCGTCCGCACCCGGCCGCACCCTTACGAGGTAGCATTGTACTTCGACGTCTAATTCTCGCTCTTCAGCCGCACGCAGAGCGAAAAGGATCCAATCTTTGTACTATCTCTTTGTTGAACAAATCGCCGCAAATTAGTAGCCCCAGCCGTCCCAGTTCGGTATCAACGCTGTTCACAGTATCGCCATTTACAAAGGGCGGTTTTTCTTCAACCTTGCGATGTCTGAGGATGATCTTGCCCCTTCTATCAAGTAATACCGCTGCATTGTACACGCCCGACTCTGTGCGTTCTAACATTCCGAAGCACAAGTGTATTGCATACGTTCTTGCGAATTGCCCGATTTGTTCAGTGGTAGGCCCAGGTATGGACTCTGCAAACCGTCTAAAATCATCTTCGTCGTATAAGTAGCCTGTCAAAGTACATTCAGCAAGCAAATCAAATCAGGCTGATAGTGTGCTATCCCCGCAAGACACTGCACCAGGTGGGCCAAGTTCGCTGACGGGTTACGGGGTTCGGTTTTGAGGGGAATAAGGCAAACACGCATACTTGCAGGCCCTTGGTCACGAATGAACGAAGGCGGCTAATTATCGTCCTTGTCCGATTCTTCTTCAGCGGTGGTCTCGTCCTTCCCGGAGACGGCCTCCCGGAAGTCACGGATCGCTTTTCCCAATGCTTCCCCTACCTCTGGCAGCCGTCCCACACCAAAAATAAGGACGACGATCACCAGAATGATCAACAATTCGGGTAGACCCAACCAACTCGGCATCTCTGTTCTCCTATCTCGATAGTTTTTTCGGCAGGTAGTCTCCCCCTTGTGTGTTGGCGTCCCTCGTCCGCCCCGCCGGGCGCTAACCCTTCGACACGCTCAGGACAAGCCCGCCCGGCTACGAGGTGGGAAGCCCCCTTCGGGGGCTCCGGAGGCCCGGAGGGCCTTGCATCTCGTAGCCCGGACGTTCCACGTCCGGGCGGGTCTGAGCGACCAACACGTTACCGGGAGACTACCTTTTCGGCAAACGGCGAATAGTGGATTGTCAGCTACGCGCCCCTTGCAAACAGCTCAGGTGTGGCCCGCAGATCAAAGCCGTGTTGCAGATTGCGGATGGCCACCCGTAGGCCAACGTCCACCATGCGTACCAGCAGGGGGTGTTCCATCGGTGCTACTTTGGTTAGCCCGTCGGCGGCGGCCAGGGCCAGGCACGCAGTTTCCTCGTCCCTGGCGCGCGTTAGCCACTCGGCCATGGCCCGCAGCCGCGTCCGGCAGGCGCTCAACGCCTGTTCGTCGAAGTGGCTCTCCACCAGGTGGTGAATGGCTTCGCGCCATAGCGTGGTGTGCTGGGGATGTCGCCACTGTCGCAATTGGGCCGCCAGGTCGTATACCACGGGACTTTGGACGAACCAGGTGGCGAAGTCGGGGTGATCGAGCAGGCGTCCACTGTTCGCCAGCCGGGCCGACGTGTCGTTCTCTGCGCACAAGGGCATCAGCGGCCAGGTTGTGTCGGGAGGGACCTGGTAGCCCCAGATGAAGTCGTTAAGCAGGCGGTACACCGGAGGCGTTGGCGTGCCGGTGCGCACGTTCCTCGCCTGTGCCTCGCTCACCAGCCGGCGGCCATATCCAAAATCAGCCTCCAGGAGGCGGATCTGGCCGACGTTACCCGGTCTGTATTCGTGTATCGTGCCCAGAGCCTGGCGGGCAGGGAATTGGTGAGCAGGTGCGTGTTCATCGCCGAGGGCATCGGTGATACCCACCTCATAGTTGACGACGACGGTGAGCAGGGGACAGGTTCCCTCTGCGTCGGTCTGGCCCAGAAACCACACGCTCTGATTGCCCTGTCCGTCCACCGCGCTGACCAGGGCCCGCCACGTTCCATCTGGTTGGGGTAGGGGGGCGATCTCCAGCCCGCGCAGCCGTTGTTTGCGTAAAGCCCGTTCCACCTCGTGCTGGATGCTGGGCGGGCTCACGTAACGTAAAATTTGCAGCGCCCGGCCAGTCTGGGGATAGCGAAGTATGCCCAGGCCCCGAATGGCGTGTCTGGCTACCTCATCCCGTGGATCCTGGGCCAGTGCGCGTAAGGGTTCCACCGCTGCAGGGGTATCCAGCTTCACGAACGTATCTACCACGGAGAGCACTACGTCTAGCTGCTGCCCAGCAAGCGAGTGGATCAGGTCCAGGAGCGCCAGGCGACCGGTCTCTTTCTCGTCAACCGTGTTCAGCAGGGACTGGATGGCCAGGTCTCCCGGGTTTTCCAGGCCCTCGAAGAGCTCCTCGCTCAGCTCTTCACCCAGAAATCGTTCCAGGATGAGGAGGGCGACCAGCCGTCCCCGGTTCGGGCGGCGAGGATCCACGGCTGCCTGGTACAGAGCATTGACTACCGTGTCCCGGTCCAATAGAGTGGCCAGCGAGCCCAATATACCCAGCAGGCGGGTGTCTGCTGAGTTTAAACTGTTCAACAGGGCCGGTATCGCTTGTTTCTGGCTGGCGATCCAATATGCCCGCTGCTCGAACTCGGCCTGGGTACGGGAATCTGCCAGCCGCTGGATTTCTGCTTCGATTTGTCGTTGCTCGCGAAGTGCGGTAAGAATTTTAGCCATGTCGTTTGTATCCCCTGTGCAGCGGAATTATAGCACAGGTTGAGAGCGAGAACAAATGAGGAGATTCTGATGCGTTTGCTATTGACTGACTGTTTTCTCTACACGCCGGAGGAGTACGGCCCAGGTGAGGTGTTGGTGGTCAATGGCCGCATCGCCGAGGTCGCCCGCCGGGTGGAGACCCGCCAGGGGGCCGAGGTGGTCGGCCTGGAGGGAGCTATCCTGGCCCCCGGTTTGATCGATCTCCACGTGCACGGTGGCAACGGTGTGGATACCATGGATGGCGAAGCGGGGGCTATCGCCGGGCTTTCCGCCTTCGTTGCTGCCCACGGGGTGACCGGTTTCTTGCCCACCACTGTGACCGCGCCCCTGCCTGAGATCGAACGGGCTCTGAAGGCCGTCCGTCGCGCTGTGGATGGCGAGCTGCCCGGCGCGCAGGTGTTGGGCGTGCACCTGGAGGGGCCTTTCTTCAATCGCCGGCGGGCAGGTGCGCAACCTCTGAACTGGTGCGTTGATCCGGCGAGGGACGCCTTACAGCGGCTGCTGGCCACGGGCGAGGGCCTGATACGCATGATGAGCCTGGCTCCGGAGTTGCCGGGGGCCCTCGCGGCCATCGAAACATTGACCCAGCACGGGATTGTGGCCTCGGTGGGACACACGGATGCGACCTACGCTCAGGCCCAGGCTGCCTTCGCTGCCGGAGCACGGCACGTCACCCACCTGTTCAACGCCATGTCTCCTCTTCACCACCGCGAACCGGGCGTCGTCGGCGCGGCATTGACCACCGACGGGGTGATGGTCCAGCTCATCGCCGATGGGCTGCACCTGCACCCGGCTACGCTGGCCGTGGTGGTGCGCTGCAAGGGTGTGGACGAAGTGTTGCTCATCACCGATGCCATCGCTGGCGCGGGTCTGCCTGACGGCGAGTACACCATGGGACGGCAGCGGGTCATCGTTCGCAATGGCGAGGCGCGTACCCCGGCCGGCAATCTGGCGGGCAGTACGTTGACGCTGGAGCGTGCCGTGGCCAACATGGTTCGCCTGGTCGGTGTGCCCCTGTCCTCCTCCTTGCAGATGGCCTCGCTGAATCCGGCCCGTGTCCTGGGTCTGGCACAGCGCAAGGGCCGCCTGGCTCCCGGCTACGACGCTGATCTGGTGTGCCTGGATGACGATTTCAACGTGCGCCTGACCGTGGTCGGTGGGCGAGCCCTTCACCCGGCGCTAAAACAACCGGGCTGAAAGGGCGAAGCCCTGCGGGCTGCAATTTAGCCCCTGAAGGGGGCTTTGCGCTCTCAGCCCGGAGCTTCCAGCTCCGGGCGAGTAGGACACTTCCATAACTTGACTTCTCACCAATTTGGTGTTACAATCGCGCCCAATCGCATAGAAAGCCGAGGTGCCCCACGCCCGGAAGCAAGGGGTCTAACGGGGGAAGACCGGTGAAAGTCCGGCGCTGTCCCGCAACTGTAACCTCGCAAGCGAGGAAGCCAGATTACCCGCCTCGGTGATGTTCCAGGACGACCTTCGAGAGAAAGGGCGCGGAACGGGCCTGTCTCGTCTCTAGACAGACAATTGTAAGCCCCCTTGCCATCTCCGAGAAGGGGGCTTTTTTCGTCGTGCACGGCTTGCCCTCGAATCTTTCACCTGGTCGAGGGCTTTTTAATTTGGATGAAACACACCCTATTAGTTTCTTCGACATTCACGGTGAAAATCTTGATGCTGGAGGACTTGATACATGCACTACACTTACGCTGTTCTCGGGGCCGGGCGGCAGGGCGTAGCCGCTGCTTATGATATGGCACGCCATGGCGACGCTGTTGCCGTGCTGCTGGCCGATGTGGATCTAGCCGTGGCAAAGGCTGGCGCGGAGCGGGTCAACCGCTTACTGAGCAGCGACCGCGTCCGCGCTGCGCAGGTAGACGTCAGCAACGAGGCTGAGCTGATCGCGTTCCTGGCCGATGTGGACGCCGCCTTGAGTGCCGCACCCTATCGTTTCAACGTGGGCATCAGCCGGGCGGCGATCGCTTCTCGCACACACCTCTGCGATCTGGGTGGCAACACGGACATCGTCTGGCAGCAGTTGGCCCTGGACGCGGAAGCCCGCGCTGCTGGTGTCTCGATCATACCCGATTGCGGCCTACAGCCGGGGATGGGCAACACGCTGGCCGCCTATGCCATGGCCCAGATGAGCCACCCGCGCGAGGTGCGTATCTGGGTGGGGGGGCTGCCGCAAAAGCCTAGTCCACCGTTTGACTTCTCACTCACTTTCAACGTCGAGGGTTTGACCAACGAGTACGATGGGAACGCCGTGGTGTTGCGCGGTGGCCGTCGCGTCGAGTTGCCGGCCTTTACTGAAGTTGAGATGGTGGATTTCCCCGCCCCGGTTGGGCGCTGCGAGGCGTTTATCACGGTGGGGGGCACTTCGACTTGCCCCTGGACCTTCGAAGGCGTGTTGGAGGTTTACGAGGAAAAAACCGTGCGCTACCCCGGTCACGCGGCAGTCTTTCGGGCTTTCCGTGACCTGGGTCTCTTTGACCGCGTACCGGTGCCAGTCAACGGTCAATCAGTTGTGCCCAGAGAGGTTTACCACACATTGCTGGAGCCCAAGATCACCTTTCCTTGCAATCGGGACATCGTTGTGCTACGAGTCGCCTGCCGGGGGCGGGATAACGGGCGGGAGAAAGAGGTCGTGATTGACCTGATGGACTTCTATGACGTCGAGACTGGCTTCAGCGCCATGGAGCGCACCACTGGCTGGGCGGCGGCCATCGTGGCACAGATGATGGCCCGGGGCGAGACGCCACCGGGCGCGGTACCGCTGGAGCAGTCTGTGCCCCCCGCGTCGTTCATGGCCCAAGCTCGCCAGCGAGGGTTTGTCTTCACGGAGCAGGTCAAAACGATAGAGAAGTTGTTGGGATAGACAATGCCCGCTAAAACGCTCTGAGGCTCGGCGCCGCATCCTCTTACTCGGCCATTTGCAGCACGTAGCGCAACACCATGAGATTCGACAACTGTTCCACCGGAGCGCGGTCATCGGTGAGCACCGGCCCTGCGCCTTCCAGCGGCCGCAGATGAGCGGCAGCCTGGGCCACGACATTGCGCAGGAAAGGGTCGGTGATGCCTGTCAGATTGGCGGTCAGGTTCGCGGCCCGCGTTTCCTGCACGGTGGCCACCACCACGCTATTGAACGTTTCGGGCACGTCCACGACGTACACCGAGGGGAAAACGGCGGCCATGGTGGTGGCCAGGGCCTCGACCAGGCGATAGTCATCCTCCGTGCGCCCCACGTTGATGACCACCACGCCCTTCTCGACCAGGTGATCGCGCACCTCGGTGAAAAACTCCTTCGTCGTCAGATGAAAGGGAATGTAGGGCAGGCGATAGGCGTCCACGGCCACCACGTCATAGCGGGCCTGGGTGCGGGCCAGAAAATAGCGGCCATCCTCAACGTGCACGGCCAGGTTAGGCTCGGTCATGGCGAAAAGGCGACGGCCCACGTCCACGATCACGGGGTCAATCTCCACCCCGTCAATGGGGATCGGGCCGAAGACGGCAGTGTACTGCCGGGGCGTAGTCCCCGCTGCCAGGCCGATCATGCACAAACTGCGCACCTGATCAGGTGTGTACGGCGGGGCATTGAAGAACGGGGCCACCAAAAAGTAATCCCACGTGCCGAAGGTGGCCAGCGAGTTGGGATTGTAAACGGAATGCACGGCCTGCCCCTCGTTCAGTAGCAGATAGCGCGTGCCTCTCACCTCCACCACCTGGATGTAATTGTAGGCTGACTCTGCCTCGAAAATCATCCCCTCCGCCGGCTTGATGACCGCCTGTCGTGAGAGCAGACCCAGGGCGAGGAGCAGCAGCAGGAAAGTGGCGAACACCCACGCTGCCCGGCTGCGCGCTCGCATCAGGCCGCCGATGGAAACGAGTAATAAGAGGCCGGCGAAGGACAAGAAAGTGTATCGCGTGCCGATGTTGGGGATCAATACCAGCACAGGGGCGAAAGTACCCAGGATGCTGCCTAACGTAGAGATACCGTAGACCACGCCGGCAATGTCACCCGCCGAGCGCACGTCCTGCATGGCCAAGCGGATGGCGAACGGGGAGACGAAACCCAGGAGAGTCACTGGCAAGGCAAACAGGAGCAATACTCCAATAAAAGAGCCGAGGAGCAAACCCACGCTGTAGGTGGCGAATCCCCGGCTGGCCAGCAAAAGGACAGGGCGGGCGACGAAGGGCACCAGTCCAACCAGAACGCCTGCCGTTCCGGTGATGCCGTACAGCACCTCGGGCCGGGGGTAGCGGTCGGCCAGTCGTCCGCCAACGAAGTAGCCCACGGTCAGGTAGGCCAGGATCAACCCGATGAGGTTGGCCCACACCACGTTGGAAGTGCCAAAGTACGGGTCCAACAGCCGCGAGGCGGAAAGTTCCACGGCCAGGGTGACCATCCCGCTGACGAACACGGTGAAAAGCAGGTAGAGCGGCTTTCCCCTCACGCACTCCTCCACGCCCTTTTTCCCCACCCCGACACTACCTCACAATTGGAATCGGCCCGTGGCCTGCACCACGCGGCGGTTAAAGTTGGTAATGTAGCGCGACAGCTTTTTATAGAGGCGCGCCCATTCCTCGCTATCCAGAATAGCGGACAGCGTCTCCTGGGTGTCCACCACTCCGCCGATCAGAATCTGTGGCCCTGTTCCAAAAGCGGTGTACCATGCCTCGGTGATCTGTATGCCCAGCTTAATCAACCCCGGCCCGAACTCCTTGTACACGAAGTCAAAATACTCGGCCTCCTGCCCAGGTTTGATGTCCCACGTCAACAGCAATTTAACCACTTTTCTCCCTCCTCCTCACGCAGCACCCCTGGCCAATCTCTGCCGACTCACAACCGTAGTGAATCGCGGAACTCGTCCTCCTCCTCGAACGGCCCGACCACAGCCAAGTTCAGCTTCTCACCAACGAAGAGCCGCTGTGCCAACCGCTGCACGTCCTCCACCGTGACCTTGTCCAGCTCGGCCACCACCTGATCCACAGTCAGCACTTCGTCAGGGGTCATTAACTCTTGCTGTCCAAACCACGCCGCTACACTAAAAGTATCCTCCATTTGCAGCAGCAACCGCCCCTTGAAATACTCGCGGGCCTTGTCCAGTTCCTCCTCCGATACCGGCTCCTGCCGCAAACGATCCCACTCGGCCAGGATGGCACGGATCGCCTCCTGGATGCGTGCCGGGTCCACTCCGGCGTACACCCCCGCCGTGCCCACGTCCTCTAACGTGCTGATATACGAGCTTACACTATAGGCCAACCCTCGTTTTTCGCGGATTTCCAGGAACAAGCGGCTGCTCATCCCCTCACCCAGAATAGTGTTGAGGACGCGCAACGCGAAGCGGTCCGGGTGCAGGCGGTGCAGGCCGGGCACGCTCAGGCAGAGCTGGGCCTGCTCGGTATCTTTGTAGTGCACCCGCAGACGGGGCGAAGTCTGATTGTCCTCGGCCGGGAGAAAATCCCGGCGTTCGCCGTCGGTCCAATCGCCCAGCAAACGGGTCAATTCGTCCACCACCGCCTGGTGCTCAACGTGGCCCGCCACACTGATCACCACGTTGCCCGGCACGTAGTAATGGCGCATGTAGTCCAGTAGCGCCTGGCGATCCAGCGCACTCACACTCTCCCGTGTCCCGGCAACGTCCCGGCCCAGGGGATGATCGGGCCAACTTAATTGATCAATCAGCAGGTGGACCAGTTGATCCGGGGTGTCCAGTGTGTGGTTGATCTCCTCGATGATCACCCACCGTTCTTTTTCAATCTCAACGGGATCGAACCGTGGATGGCGCAGCATGTCCACCATCACGTCAATCGCCACCGAGCGGTGAGGCGCGGCCACTTTCGCCCAATAAGCCGTGACCTCGCGGCCTGTTGTGGCGTTGAACACCCCGCCCACCCCTTCGATAGCGGTGGCAATTTCCCTGGCAGAGGGGCGTCTCTCCGTCCCTTTGAACATCATGTGCTCGATAAAATGCGAAGCGCCGGCCTGGGTATCGGTCTCGTAACGAGAACCCACCCCCACGAAGAAGGCCAGACCCACCGAGCGTGTGTGGGGCATGGTCGTGGTTAGAATGCGCAGGCCGTTATCCAACGTTGTTTTGATATACATGTTCTCTCCATGGAGTACCAGTGAAGTGGCTGTGCACGGATCGCGCCCCCTCTAGCTCCCCCGTTCCACGGGGGGAGGACAGGCTTCCCCCGCGCGTCTACCTAAAAATCACGGGGCAGACGTAACTCCCATCTGCCCCGTGAGGACCCGCACATTTCAGCACCGCCAAATTCGGGTGCAATTAAACCTCGGCTGCTGCCTCTGCCGCATCCGCAGGGGCAGGCTCGGTCGCCTTCCTGACCCTCTTTTTCGCCTTTGCCTTTGTTTTCTCCTCTTGATTCTGCTCGGGCTTCTCGTCCGATACCACGGTCAGGATCTTGTCACGCCGTTCGAGACGTTTCAAGAAGCGTTCCACCTGTCCCGCCGTATCCACGATGCGTTGTTCGCCCGTGAAGAAAGGATGGCAGGCCGAACACACGTCAGTGTGAATTTCCTTCTGAGTAGCTCCCACTATAAACGTGTTACCACAGCTACAATGCACGACAGCATTTGGATAGTACTTAGGATGAATATCTTTTTTCATAACTCCCTCTCTCACTTCCTAGCCAACACTACAACGAGACCTTGTCATTGTCAGTAGTTGAGAAATCCGCCCCCGCCCGGCGCTGAAGCGCCAGGCTCAGCAGCAGAAGCCTGCTAAAAGCAGGCTGTGGTGGCCTCGGAGCCGCCGTCCACGTTGGCGAAGGGTGCTTCAGCACTCTTCGCCTGCTCAGCCTGGACGTTCACGTCCAGGCGACGCGGCAGCAGCACCGACTTTTCTCAAGTAC
>JAGGZG010000055.1 GCA_021162125.1 Anaerolineae bacterium | reverse complement strand
GTTAGCGCCCGGCGGGGCGGACGAGGAGCACCAACACACAAGGGGGAGACTACCTGGGCATGGGGGGCCAGAAAGAGCATCAGTGGTGCGGGGGGGCCGGTGAACCGGACGGTTTTCCACCAGGGTGTGCTTTGGTCGGCTTTGACTCCGGGGACGGCCCGGAAGTATGCGCCGGCTTTGGCGTGTGCGTAGGTTTGCGGGTGGGCGTCGGCCGAGGAGTGTGCGCCGGCTTAGGCGTGTGGGTCGGCTTAGGCGTGTGGGTCGGCCGAGGAATGTGCGCCGGCTTCGGCGTGTGGGTCGGCTTAGGCGTGTGGGTCGGCCGACGAGTGTGTGTCGGACGCGGCGTCGCCATCTGGACCCCCTCATCCTGCTCCTCCAGCGCAGCCTGAGCACGTTCGTGCCCACGGCGAGAGCGTTCCATCGCCCGATCCAATCCGGCCTGGGCCTGCGGTGGCACTTTGGCCTGCACCGCCGCCAACACTGCCTGTTGGCGCTCGGTGAGAGCAGCCAGAGCCGTCAACACCTGCGCCCGATCATCGCCCAGCCGCTCCGCCGAGGCCAGGGCCGCATCTGTCTCGTCACCCACCTCAGCGAGCGTGCCCTCGTCGAGTTGGCCACGCTGCTCCAGGACCGCCTGCACTTCCGCCAGCCGTCGCTCCGCAAAGCGGATGTGCAGCCAGGCGCGGCCCGCCTCCGAGAAAGTCAGACTCGACTGCACCCGCTCAGCCGCCCGCTTGACAGGATAGAACGCATCACCCGGCAGGCTAGCCGCGGCTGCTGAGGACACCCAGATACCACTCACAAACAACGCTACCAGCAAAGCCAGCGCCACCGGCACCAGCCGGAAGCGGGGAACCAGCCGTGAGAAAATACCCGGCCGGGGACGTTCTGCGCGGCGCTGTGCCTTCAACTTCGCCGCGCGGCGCAGGAGCTGTCCCTGGATAGCATCCACGGCCTCGTCAGAAAGTTGCGGGCCGGAGGACATAGTCGCCACTCGCTGCGCGGCCCGCAGAAGCGGCTCCAGTCGCCGGGCGTACTGCGGATAGCGGGCGGCCACCTCTTCAATCGTCGCCCGGCCCGCCCTTACCTCAGCCAGACATCTATCCAGGACGGATTCAAATTCTCGATCATCCATTATTCATCTTCACCCAAAATGCGCTGCAGCGAGGCCAAAGCGCGATGCTGGAGTGCTTTGACCGCCCCCTCGGTCTTGCCCAGCACGTAGGCCACCTCGGCGTTCTTCAGCCCGGCCAGGAATTTAAGGGCGATCACCTGCTGCTGCTCCTCAGTAAGCTGCTGCAAGGCCGTGTACAGGTCCTCGTAAGCCTCCCGATGCTCCGCAAACGTCGCCAGGTCATCGTCCATGCCCACCAATTTCTCGTCAAGGGGAAGTGTCTCCCCCCGTCGCCCCCAGCGACGATGGTAATCCGCTACCCTGGCCTGAGCGATGCGATACAGCCAGGCCACAAAGGGCACACCTCGATACGAATACGACTCCAAACCCTCTAATGCTCGCAGAAAAACCTCCGCCGTCAGGTCCTCGGCGGTGGACTCATCACCCACCCGATAGTACACGTAGCGGTAGATGCGTTGTACGTAGCGGCGGTACAACTCTGCGATGGCTGCACGATCAAACTGTTTGGCGCGGGCGACCAGCGCCGCCTCGTCCCGGTATAATGGCACGTGGAATCCTTTTACACACCTGAATATCGGTCTCCCCGTGCTCCTATTATATCCCACATTTTAACATCATGCCACTGGCCGCGCATCGCCGACGGTGAGTTCACAGCCGCGGGGTGACGTCGCATCGGGCGCGAGCGCCCAAAAGCCGTCGCTGTTCCCATCCGCCTGCCAACGCTCACATCTCAGACCCAGGGGCCGGATACAACAGCACGTCCCATTGCTAAACACAACGTATACGGTCGCGTTCCCTTCCAGACGAGACCCCGCCACTACGCGATGTAACTCACGACACACCATCCTGTCCCTCCGCGAGTGATTGAAAACTCTCCCCCCTTCAACTGTAATACCGTTCTGCCCCTCCAAAAGATACGGCCTCTCGGCGTAAAAAGGGATCGGGTTTCCTTGACATTCTCCCCGCCTCATGCTATACTCCCATCCAACCGAATACTGTTTGACAGCGGTACCCCGACGCCCGGATGCCAGGGGTCTAACGGGGGAAGCCGGTGAGAGTCCGGCGCTGTCCCGCAACTGTAATCCTGGTGAATAGCTGCCAGGAGAGCCAGGATACCCATCGCTGTCACGCTCTGAGAACCTTCGCGGAAAGGGGGTAAGGGCCTATGACACACGGACCGTAACCCCCCTTAGCCTTTCGGCAAGGGGGATTTGGTTTTTCAGGCAAGCCCGACTACCCAGGCCGGGCTTTCGTCTTTGCCCGATACCAACATCTATTCCTCAATTAACCTAACCTGATTTCCGGTGCAAAACGTAGCGGCCGACCGCCGTGTCGGCCTTCACCCGTAGGTTGGGTTTCGGCTCCGCCTCAACCCAACCTACAAGCTGTGCGAAGGAGATTCGTACCATGAACATAAAAAGATTTCCCATCATTCTGATCGTCCTCAGCATTGCCCTGACAATTGCTATCCCCGTCAACGCTGGCGCGCCAGAGGCACTGGCCTGGCTGCGCACGCAGCAGAACCCCGATGGCGGGTTCGGCTCGCCGGAAAGCACCGTGGGGACGACGGCCGACACCGTACTAGCTATCGTCGCCGGGGGAGAGGATCCAGCTACCTGGGACAAAGACGGCAACACTCCTCTGAGCTATCTGGCGGCTAACGGCACTGCGGCCGCCGCCTCGGCTGGCAGCGCGGCCAAAGTCATCCTGGCCCTGGTAGCCGCCGGCAAAGACCCGCGCACCTTCAGCGGAGTGGACCTGGTGTACGCGCTGGAGCAGCAACTGGGCGACGATGGCAAATTTGGCGGCGAGGCCGAGACGCTGGCCGGCCACTGTCTGGCTATCATGGCCCTGAAAAGCGTCAGCCGCCCCATCCCGCCGGCGGCGGTGGACTGGTTGAAGGCACGCCAGATCGAGGACGGCACCTGGTCGTGGAATGGAGACACCACCCCCGGCAGCGGTGATAACAACAGCGCCGCTTACGCGGTGATGGCCCTGATCGCTGCCGGCGAGCCGGCCGATGGCGAGGTCATCGCCAAAACCATCGCCCACTTTCACGCCCAGCAGAACGCCGACGGCGGCTTCCCCTACATCAACCCGTCTGAGTGGGGCACCGACACCGACTCCAACTCTACCGCCGTGGTCATCCAGGCTCTGATCGCCGCCGGCGAGGATCCGCAGGGCACTGCATGGACAAAGGACGGCAATACTCCGATCAGCGCGCTGCTGGCCTTGCAGAATGCAAGCGGCGCGTTTGCCTGGCAGGCCGCCACGCCTGACGATAACTTCCTGAGCACCATCCAGGCGGTACCGGCCATCGCCGGTAAAGCGTTCCCCTTCGTCGTCACCACCGTCAGCGACGAGCCGGCCGTTCTGCCCACCACCGGTGGCGTGTTATTCATCCCTGCCAGCGCGGTCGTCGTGACCGGATTGGCCCTATTGGGCGTGGGCTGGACGCTGCGCCGCTCTTCCAAGTAGGTTTCTGACCTGCGATGGGCGAAGGTCTCCCGACCGAGCCCAGTTCGCCTCGGTCAGGAGACCTTCGGCGAACGAAGGGCGTGATGGGACGGAACACGCAACCCTGTCCCGAGCAAAGCCGAAGGAACGCACCACGTATTTGCGATGAGCGAGAGTGAACAAGGAGCAAATCATGAAAAAAGAGGGCCTCGGTCTGGTCCAGGTGTACACTGGCGATGGCAAGGGCAAAACCACCGCCGCGCTGGGACTGGCCCTGCGCGCGGCGGGCCACGGCCTGCGCACCTACATCGGCCAGTTCATGAAGGGCCAGGACTACGGCGAGCTGGAGGCGATCAAACGCCTGAGTCCACTGATTACCATCGAGCAGTTCGGACAGCCGGGCTTCGTCCACGTGAAGCAGGCAACGCCGAAAGACGTGGCTCTGGCCCACGCCGGGCTGGAACGGGTGCGCCAGGCGCTGCACAGCGGCGAATACGACATCGTGGTCATGGATGAGATCAACGTGGCCCTCTTCTTCGAGCTCCTCACCGTGGACGAGGTACTCTCCGTCATCGAGGGCCGCCCGCCGGGCGTAGAACTGGTGCTCACCGGTCGCCGCGTACCGGAGGAAATCATCGCCCACGCCGACCTGGTCACCGAGATGCGAGAGATCAAACATCCTTTCCAACGAGGGATCACAGCCCGGCGAGGAATCGAGTATTAATGTTGCGTTTTGCACATTACGTCTCACGCATTACGCATCACGTGTTGCTTGTCTGTGGCCTGCTGATTTTCAGCGCAACGCCACTCTACGCCCAGGGACCCCATCGCGCCGGGCTGGTAGTGCAGTTCAGCGACGGCACAGTCGTCACTCGCTGTGTCACCTTCGCTGAAAACGAAATCAGTGGCGAGGACGTGCTTCGGCGTTCCGGTCTGACCGTGATATTCGACTACACCAGCGGCCTGGGGACGCGCGTGTGCAAGATCGAGGCCGACGGCTGCGACGTCCCCGCCGAAGATTGCTGGTGCCAGTGCCAGGGCTCTCCCTGTCTGTACTGGAATTATTTCTACATCGCGGACGGAGTCTGGCGCTACTCCGGTCTGGGCTGCGGTAGCCGTACCGTGCGCGATGGTGGCATCGAAGGCTGGGTGTGGGGTAACGGCCGCACGCCGCCCCCGTTGATCAGCCTGGACGACATTTGCGGGACGAGCACGGCGGCCAATACACCTATACCTACGGTGCCAGCCCCGCCATCGCCCACCCCGCTCGAAGCAAGCACAACTGCTCCGCCATCACCGACGGCATCGGAGCCAGGAGCATCGCCCGCACTATCACCAACGGCACTAGCACCGGGTGCGACTTTCACGCCGCGCACAGTATCAACCTCCGGCCAACCATCCCCCACCCCGCCGGACTCCCGGACTCCTTTCAACGACGAAGCAACGACCACGGCACCATCGGCTAACCTGGGCGGCTACGCTGCTTTCGCCGTAATAGTTCTCGTCCTGAGTGGGCTGGGGCTATACCTGCGCAAGAGAATGAGCTGATGTTCCACCCAATCGCCTGGCTGCTGTGGCTAGGAGCGGCGGTGTTGCCGGTGATGCTCAGCCAGAATCCACTATACCTGGCCATCGTCTGCCTGGCGGCGGGGATCGTGTACGCCGTAGTCCGCCAGACCTCACCGCTGGCCCAAAGTTGGAGCAGCTTCCTCAAACTGGGGCTGACCCTGATAGCCTTCACCGTGCCCCTCAACGCGCTGAGCGTGCACGCCGGGCGGTTGGTGCTTTTCACGCTGCCACGGAGCTGGCCGCTGGTGGGCGGCCCGATCACCGTGGAGGCAGTGGTCTTCGGGGCGAGCAAGGCCCTCTCGCTGTTCACCTTGCTCCTGCTCTTCGCCGTGTTTAACTGCGCGGTGGATCAGGCACGCTTGCTGCGCTGGACTCCCGCATTCCTGTTCGAGGCCGGGTTGATCACGTCCATCGCTCTCACTTTCGTGCCGCAGACGCTGCGCAGTGCCCAGGAGATTCGTGAGGCGCAGGCCATCCGGGGACACCGCTTTCACGGGGTGCGCGATCTGCTGCCCCTGTTCGTGCCCCTGCTGACCAGCGGTCTGGAGCGGGCGGTGCAACTGGCCGAGTCCATGGAAGCACGTGGCTTCGGCGGCAGCCTGGAACCCCTGAATCCCCGCCGCGAGGTGCTGATCAAAATCGCCACGGCGATGGCGCTGCTGGGGCTGGTGAGCGGATTCTTCACCGCCACTTACTTCCGCGACCAGCAGATGCTAGGCTGGGCGCTCCTGGCCCTGAGCCTCACTGCGCTGGCACTGGTGTTCCGTATCCAGGGCCAGCGGGTGCGACGCACGCGCTATCGCCACGGCGTGTGGCGGCGACGGGACACTGCGCTCGCCGCAATCAGCGTGGGCCTGGCCGTGACCGTGTTCCTGGTCCGGGTCTGCGCCCGCACAGCGTTGACCTATTATCCATACCCGCCCTTCTCGCCGCGGCCACCGTTCAATCCCCTCCTGGGCAGCGTGCTGGCGTTACTGGCTACCCCGGCGGTATTGGCTCCCACACGACGGGAACAGGCGACGAGCGAATGATGATTCCGGCAGGTGAATCATGATCGAGTTCAAAAACGTCAGCTACAGCTATCCAGGGGGCGACGCGCCGGTGTTGCGCGATCTCTCCCTCACCATCTCCGAAGGCGACTTCGTGCTGGTGATCGGCGCGTCGGGGGCGGGCAAGTCCACGTTCCTGCGCTGCTTGAACGGGCTGATACCACATTTCTACGGCGGGACCTTCGGCGGGCAGGTGCAAGTGATGGGTTATGATTCACTACGCGAAGGGCCACGGGGGATGGCCCAACACGTGGGCTTCGTCCTCCAGAACCCGGAGGATCAGTTCGTGGTGGAGACTGTGGAAGACGAACTGGCTTTCGCCCTGGAAAATTACGCCCTGCCGCAAACGACGATGCGCAAACGCATCGAGGAGGTATTGGACCAGCTCAACATCGCCCACCTGCGCAACCGTCAGGTCAGCACACTTTCCGGCGGCGAGCAGCAACGGGTGGCCATCGCCGCCGTGCTCACCCTCCAGCCCCGGGTGCTGGTTCTGGATGAGCCCACCTCGCAACTTGACCCACAGGCCGCCGAGGAGGTGCTGGACACCCTGGTCAAGCTCAACAGCGACCTGGGGCTGACCATCGTCCTCTCCGAGCATCGCCTGGAGCGCGTGGTGCAGTACGCCGATCGCATCCTCTACCTGCCAGGTAACGGCCAACCGCCCCTCTTCGGCGACCCCGTTGAGGTGATGGCCCGTGTGCCCCTCACCCCGCCGCTGGTGACGCTGGGCAAGGCATTAGGCTGGGAGCCACTCCCGCTGACTATCAAAGAGGCCCGCCGTTTCGCAAGACAGTTTCAGGTTCCAGGTTACAAGTTCCAAGTTGAGCCTGAAACCCAAAACTCGGAACTTGAAACTTCCATTGAAGTGCAGGACGTGTGGTTTTCATACAACGGCCACGACGCTCTCCGAGGAGTGAATTTGACAATACGCGCCGGGGAGTTCGTGGCCGTGATGGGGCGCAACGGGTCGGGCAAGACCACGTTGCTCAAGCACCTGGTTGGCCTGTTGAAGCCACGGCAGGGGCGGGTGGCGGTGGTGGGGATCGATACACGACGCGCGTCCCTCGACGAGCTCGTCGCCCACGTGGGCTACGTGCCGCAAAACCCCAACGCGCTGCTCTTCGCCGATACCGTGCGGGAGGAGCTGGACTTCACGCGGCGCAATCATCACCTGCCGTCCGTGGATTACGGCCCGTTGTTGCGCACCCTGGGCCTGGAGGACTTCGCCGACCACTATCCCCGTGACCTGAGCGTGGGCGAACGGCAGCGGGCGGCGCTGGCCAGCATCCTGGTCGCCGATCCAGAGGTGATCCTCCTCGACGAGCCGACGCGCGGGCTGGACTACCGGCAAAAAGAAGCCCTCGCCGCCTTTCTGCACGCGCAGAAGCGGGAGGGCCGCACGGTGATTATGGCCACCCACGATGTGGAGCTGGTGGCCAGTTGCGCCGACCGGGTGATTATCCTGGGCGAGGGCCAGGTGGTGGTGGATGGTCCCGTTCGCCAGGTGATGACCGACTCACAGGTCTTCGCCTCGCAGGTGAATAAGCTCTTCCGCGATGCACGGTTCCTGACCGTGGAGGATGT
>JAGGZG010000207.1 GCA_021162125.1 Anaerolineae bacterium | reverse complement strand
GTTGAGGGGCTGGCCCGCATGGGGGTGGGGCGGATCATCGCCGTGGATGGCGACACTTTCGTGGATCACAATCTCAACCGCCAGCTCCTCAGCGAAGAGGCAGCCCTGACCCGGTCGAAGGCGGAGGTGGCGCGGGCGCGGGTGGCAGCCATCAATGCCGCGGTCGAAGTCGTGGCCCACGCGGTCCACCTCACGCCACAGAACGTGGAAGAACTCCTCGGCGGGGCGGACGTGGTGGTGGATGCGTTAGACCGCCTGCCGGCGCGATTGATGTTGCAGGATGGGGCACAGCGGTTGGGCATTCCCCTGATTCACGGGGCAATCGCCGGGTACGTAGGCCAGGTGATGACCATCCTGCCGGGGGACGCGGGCCTGCACGCCATGTATGGCGACGGCGAGGTGCCCGCCCAGGGCATCGAGGTCGAGCTCGGCTGTCCGGCAGCCACGCCGATGATGGTCGCCGCCTGGCAGGTGCAAGAGGTGATGAAAATCCTGCTGGGCCGGGGACAGCTCCTGCGCAATCGCATGATGTTGATGGACGCCGAGTGGGGCACAGTCGAGATACTGGAAATTGGGCGGTGAAGGTGACCGGCACTTACCAAGTTAGCCTGAAATTGGCTACTTCAAGAATATCACGGCAACTGATGTTACCAGAGTTCGAGTATAGAAGTGCCGGTCACCCGACGCAAGTTAGCCCGACGACGGTAGTGGGGCCAGCCCACCTCGTCCAGCGATGGCCCGCTGGATAGCGGCCAGGCAGTCCGGCAGCGAGCGAGCTATCTGGCGGGCGGTGAAGCGCAGCACCGTCCACCCGGCGGCGCTCAGGTCGTAGTCCAGGGGAGGGCGTTCGCGAAGGACGACGCCCGTCGGCCATCCCACCCTCTCGCAGAGCACGGCCACTCGTCCCTCGCGGCAGAACAGAGCGAAGTCAACGACGTAGCTCTCGTCGTCGTCCTCGCGCAGACCCCACCGCCGCTCGGCGGCGATCCCATTTTCACGGAAGGTAGTCCACAGCCGTTCTTCCTCCTCGCTGCCCAGCCATAGGTCGTTGATCTCCTCGGCGCTGAGCAATCGCCGGAGCGTCGTGTGGATGAAGGTGATCCGCCGCAGACGGCGGCTGGGAATGGGGCGGGGCAGGCGTTGCAGGGGACCAATCTCGATTTTGTAGTACTCGTCGGCGGCGCGGGGATGGTCGGCCTCGGCGGGGAGAAGGTCACGGCGGCGGGCCAGGCGCACGCGCAACACTGGCGCGTAATAGTTCACCGCCCAGCCCTCCGCACCGAAGACTTTGGTCTGATAGAAGGCCAGGTAATCCGCACCCAGGCGGCGCGGGGCGCGATTCACCGGGATGCGATACCACCCCTGATCGCGGGCCATCTCGAAATCGCGCAGGTTGTTGATCACCGCCACCAGGACCGGAGCGTTAAGTGGCGCGCTCGCCTCCTCGCTCATTCGTTCATCACCCCCTTACCCATCCAGCCGGACGATGAACAGCGGCACCAGTATCTCCACCGGGCTGAGGCCGCCGTGCCGGCCCAGCATCTCCAGGGATTTTTCCTCTTTGGCCAAATAATGGTTCCCACGGGCCAGGGCCATCAGGTCACCCAGACGGTAGGGAGTCTCGCGATACACAGGCCCCGGCCCCAGCAGCCCGCTCTCCAGCACGATGTCCCGCTCCAGGGTAACGAAAGCGTCGCTCAATTCCCCGCTCAAATAGGCGCGCAGGGCCTCGCGCTGGTCTGGATGAGGGTAAAGGAAGGGCACCCGCGATTCGCCCATCGGCGGGATGAGGAGCACATCGCGGAGGGCGGGGTGATCATCCAGCTTGACAGCCACTTCGGGCGGGGTAGGCACCATGCCGTGATCGGCGGTGATGATAAGCAGGGTGCCCTCGCGTTCGGCGGGGGTCAGCCGCCGCAGGAACTCCTCTTCCAGCATGTAGCCGATGTTGCGCAATTCGGTGGCCCAGGAATCATCGTTGGGGCCGTACTTGTGACTGATGCCGTCCACCACGTCCCAATACGCGCTGATGAACAATCGCTCGGACTGAGACTCGCCGAGTGCGCGGCGCAGGCCCACCCATAAGTCGGAGGCATCCACGAAGCCATCAATCTTCTCCAGTCCCCGGCGGTGCATTTGCGACAGGGCGGATTCGGCGTAGGTTTTGCGGATGAAGGTACGCACAGCGATGCCCTGCTTGCTGAGCGTCTCGCCCAACGCCGGCACAGGGACGAATTCCTCTGGCTTGAGCCCCCATTCCACCAGCAGGTCGTGCTGGTGGCAGGCTATGGGCCAGAAGAAGAGGGCGCTGGCTGCCACCCCAAACTCGCGCAGGTAGAGCTCGAAGGCCAGCAAGCCGTGGGCGGCGGGGGAGTATCCGGTCCACAGGGTGGTGAGGACGGCGTTGGTGGTGGAGGGGAAAACTGTGGTAATGGGAAAGAAGGCTCCCCGCTCGACCAGGCGGTTCCAGGCCGGGACATCTCCGCGAGCCATTGCCTCCCGCAGTTGCAGGTAGCCCATGGCGTCCACCAGGAGGAAGATCACCCGTCGCACGCCGTCTGCCCAGCTGCGCCACAGATCGGGGCGGAGCGGAGGGCAGGCACCGGGCAACTCGCCGCCCAGCAGGGCAGCGACAGTGGCCGGGATGTTGGCCAGGCAGAGGCCGTCGTAATCGGGTACTACAAACTCGCCGGGCGGCAGTCGTCCGGCGAGTACCGGAAGTTGTTTTTGGCGCAGTGCGGCCTCGATGGCGTCTGGATTTGGGGTATCGGTGGGCATAGAGTGCTCCTTTTGTCGCGTGCTTGATAATTCTGGATCAACCCCTCTCGACCCCGACACGGAGGAGGGAGTTGAGGGTGGCAAGAGGTCAGAGCCCCGGCTCTTCAGGCCGGGGCAATGTCAACGAAGCTGGCGGCGCAGGATGTCCACGGCCTCCTCCGGCGTGGCGACCACCTGCGCCAGGGCCAGGTCACTCTCTTTCATCGTTGTCTCTCGACGGTACACGTCCAAGATGCGCGTCCAGTGCTCGCCCAGCAGGATGAAAGGCCGGCGGGGGATGGAACCCGTTTGCAGCAGGCTCCACACCACGCTTACCTCGGTCAGCGTGCCAATCCCACCCTGGACGGCTACGTAGCCGTCAGGCACGGTGGTCAGGTGGATCAGGCGAGGAAGGTAGGCGTCCATCCGTCGCTCCTCGTCCAGCCAGGGGTTGGGCTGCAGGTTGAACAGGGGCACCGTGACGCCGATCACCCGCCCCCCGGCCTGGTGCGCCCCCTGGCTGACGGCAGCCATCGTCCCGTAGTACCCGCCGTTCATCACCGCGTAGCCCGCCTGGGCCAGCAAGCGCCCCAGCCGCCGTGTGTCCTCGTAGACCGGCGTCCCCTCCGGCACTCCCGATCCCCCGAAGACGGCGATGATCCGTTCTGTCTGGCTCGTCTCAGTGTGTCTGGTCTGGGTCATCAACGACTCCTTGTAGCGTCCGCTTTATCGAAGCCAGGCCAGACCTCCGAGGTCTGAAAGACCTCGGAGGTCTCTGGTTTGAACGACGCGCTCCCCTCAATTAAGCAAAAGATGGGCGATGAGCGCTTCATCACCCTTACTATAAGATGCCACAAACTCCTGATATGCGCTTCGCGTGGGAAACTGCGACAGTACAATCTCAGGTTCGGGCAATGTACCGTTGCGCAGGCCGATGTACTCGCGGTAACTGGAGAACTCCCAATCTTCAGGTCGCTCCACCAGTCCCGCTGTCACAGGATTCAAGTGGATATAACGCGATAGATGCAGCAGGTACTCATTCCGATCCACATGCACGGCCCGGAACTGTCCCTGAAAAAGTGCACCTACACGTTGATAGCGCTTGTTTATGGCTTTTGTATAAGAGACTGCTAATCGCATCATCCCGGTCGAGACCTCCGAGGTTTCTAAAACCTCGGAGGTCTCCGTTTGCGCGGTCTGCTTGACACCGATCATCAGATGATAGTGAGTCGGCATCAAGCAGTAAGCAACAATGACAATGCCACTGGGGAGAAGATACTCGCGCACGCGCTGCAGAAAGAATAAGTAGTTTTCACGTTCAAAGAAGGTGTTCTGTCGGTTGTTCCCTCGGTTGTAAACGTGGTAGTATTCACCTGCGTAGAACTTGATCTCACGTCGTGGCATAGCGTCTCCCCCGCAGATCTCGGAGGGCTTAGAAATCATTTCGCTAAAGTCGGGTTGAGTTTTCGGCAAAGTCGCTAGGCCAGACCTCCGCGGTCTCCCAGACCGCGGAGGTCTCTCTTTCGATTACGCCATGGTCAACGTAGTCTCCAGTGCGCCGCTGCGCACGTCGCCTTCGCCAAAAGAGGCCCGCATCTCCAAGTCGTGGAGCGCGCACAGTTTCCCTCACTCAGCAGGCTGGCCTGGTGTCTCCTGCGGGGATTCGTCAGCCGGGATGGGAGGCATCAGCGGGGGCGTGCTCGCTTCGTCGCCGGCCGGAGCCACGGGCACCTCGCTGGCCAGGCTCTCCACCGCCTGTTTCACGCCACGGATCACGCGCTTCACCGGTCGCTCGCTAAACTGCTCCGCGAAGTCGGTGGCAGCTTCCTCGAAGGTGACGTCCTTTCCGAAACGCTCACCCAGGTAATGGCGGTGATCCATAATCCACAGGTAGAGGTCGGCCTCGGTGCGGTGTGGGAAGTCGGCGAGCACGTTCTGTTCGCGGATGACGCGCACGATGGGCTGGTATAGGGTGTCGTACCAGTGAACGACGGCCTCTTCCCAGGGAATCTCCCGCTGCTGTTCGAGGCCCATGAAATAGCGGTGGGTGGCGATGTGCTCGAGCAGCGTGCGGTAATGGCCCGGAGTGGAGAACTCGATTTTCTGGTCGGGACGCAGCCGGTCCAGATGGGTCGCTTCCAGGAAGTCGGCGTACTCGCCCTTGATGACCAAGTCCTCCGTGCGCAGATCAGCGTCTAGAGGCACCCGCGTTTTGAGTTCGATGACCTCGGCGTCTATGAACTCCACGCCTCTTTCGCGGGCCACAGACACGCGGTGATTGCCGTCACGCACGAAGTAAACGTCGCCCACCTTGTACAGTTGGACCGGGGGGAGATTGATGTCCTGGTAATGCGCCTGGTCAACCCGCTTCCAGCGGGCGGCCGTGTGCGTCTGGGTGGGCAGGAAGGCGCGGTCGAAGTCCCGGTAGCGATCCACGCTGCCCACGATCTGGGCTATGGGCACGGCCTGGATGCCGCGATAGATCTGGCCTCTCACCTTGAGCGCGGCCTTCACCTGGTCGAAAGAGAGCAGTTCGTTACTGTGACCAAAGAGCAGGGAGGCAACTTCACCCAGAAAGGCCCGCCAGCGTGCATGAGAAAAATCGGCATTTACCTCTCGTTGGAATAGACTATCCATCTCCAGACTTAACGTCCCTCCAATTGATTATCTGGTACCCGTAGGTATTCACCACCTGGGTGCGACCGTAAGTCGTGCGAATGATGGTGTGCGGGCTGTAGACGTGCACGTGACCGTGGATCAGGTAGCGGGGGTGATAAATGTCCATCATGCGCAGGAAGGTTTTGAATCCGGTGTGGCAGCGGTCAACCCCGTCGTGGATGCGGTAGGGGGGGGCGTGGGTGATCAGGATGTCCAGAAACCGGCCGTACCGCAGCCGATTCCACCACAACGCGGGCGCCATCCGTAACGCTTTCCAGATCATGTCCCACTCGGTGTACTGATGATCGCCCTGACCGCTGTAGAGCATCGAACCCTCCAGCCCGCCGATGAGCAATCCTTTGACTTTTACTATCCGCTCGTCCACGTTGATGCAGCCTTCGGGCGCATGCTTGAATTTGCCATTAAAGGTAAAAACGCCCTGGTCGTGATTGCCGAACACGTAGAGCAGCGGCACGCCCAGCATGGTGACGATGAATTCCAGATAGTAGGGCGGTAGGTCACCGCAGGCTAGCACCAGGTCCACATCGCCAAATTGTTGTTTGATGGACACGCTGTAGATACTTTCCACTACCCGGTCGCTGACAGTCAGGATCTTCATTACTGACCCCTGGAACAAAGCATTACCCTATTTCTGGAGGTGGGCACCTGGGCCCTCGCGAATTTAAAAGCTAGCCTCTCCACAGGTCTGGAAAAGCTAGCTCGTCAGAAACGGCCCTGGTTCCCCAAGCACACCCGCCAGCCCATGGATCTACAAGCATGGCCCGCAAGGGGACGTGAAGCTCACAGCACTGATACTACCTGCCCGTCGTTGCGTGGAAACCTCGTCCCCGCCAGGCGCGCTCAGTATAACACGAAACGAGGGCAGAGTCAATTAGAATCAAATTGGAGATTACCCATAACTTGGATGTCAAGTTGCTGAACCGTCGCCGGGTCGCCTGGAGCTGAACCCCCAGGCTGAGCAGCCGAAGGGTGCGTCCTGAGTCTGTCGAAGGACGCTGGAAGCGTCCTAAACGATCGCTTGAGTGGGCCAATAGCTCGCTTTTACGGGCTTGGACTGCTCAGCCCTGAGCTTCAGCTCGGGGGCGGAACTTATGCAACACTCTGGGT
>JAGGZG010000321.1 GCA_021162125.1 Anaerolineae bacterium | reverse complement strand
GCGCCTGAGGAGCTAAAGCTGGCTGTCCACCTGCGTGGACAGGCGCGTCCACGCAGGTGGACGCTCGGCTGCAAGCCCTCTAGAGGCGATTTCAATCGCTAACAGAAGTAGCCTGAGCAGTTACTGGATTTCTAAGTGTCAGACCTGCGTAGAAAAGTCGGAAGAAAAAAGGGATATTAGTTGGTTGTGTCAACAAACTTATTATACCACGCTAAATAAAGTCTGTCAATTCAAAATGCGCTCGGTGACCGTTCGGCAATTGGTGGAAATTGAGGACGACGTCGCCCGCGCAGGGCGACGTCTACAATCTCAACCGTCCACGAGGGTAACGTAACGTGGTTCTTCGCGGATTCGTAGGGCTATCGCCGGAAGGCCTGGACGTGAACGTCCAGGCTAAGAGAACGAAGGGCGCTAAAGCGCCCTGAGCCCGCTTCAGCGGGCTTTGTCCTTTCAGCCCGATGCTTGAGCATCGGGACACCAACGCGAACCCCACCATTCCACATTCCACATAGAACCCGTAACGCCGGGGCTCGCTCCCGAAGAGGTTACTACTCACCCTGCTCGGCTTGGATCGCCAGACCTGTGGTGAGCACAGCCGAACCATCCAAGCCCCCCTGCGACGAAAAACGGCTCTTTGCAAGCTAGAAGCAGCCAAGTTCGCCAGGTTCTGCCCACTGAACCACTGGATTTGACAATCCAGCGGGAGCGGGTGAGTAGTAACCTCCAGAGAATGGGCTCTCCCTTGGTTGGTGTGGGTGTGCTTGTTAGCGGTTGCCTAGATTCATCATGACTCGCCGTGGGCTGCCGGTCAGCAACCCTTCTCGACCCTCGAACTTGCCGGTGACGACAATGCCATCCTGGCGAATCTCGAAGCTGCGGATTTCTTTGACGTGATCGCTGCCTCTCATCTTGAGTACGAGAATAGCCCGTCGCATCGCGCTCTCAATCTCCACGTAGCGCATGAGGAGGATAGCGTCCACCACGAAAGCCAGCCGGCTCCGCTCCGAGGCGCGCAGACCCACAGTGCCGCCCTCGCTGGTCAATATGCTGGTGATGCCCTCCCGTTTCAGACCGTTGATCACCATGCTGTACATATCGCGCAGTTCCTTGGGATTGCGGGTCAGGCGGGTGAAATGGGTGATGCTATCCAGCACGATGCGGCGCACGTTCCACTCCATAATCGTGCGGTTCAGCGGGCTGACGGGTGACTGTAAGCTGGACAGAAAAACCTGCGGGGAGGTGAAGATCACTCGCAACTTGTTTTCCTCTTCGAGCTTGTGCAGGTTCCAGCCGTGCGATTCCGCGTCGCGGTACAGGGCGTAGGGGAATTCCTCGAATGAGATCAATAGACCCGGCTCGTCGAACAAGGCGGCTCCATTGTATAGGTACTGGATGCCCAGGGTGGTCTTGCCCGTACCCGGTGCGCCCTCCACCAGGACAGCGGAACCCGCCGGGAATCCGCCATTGAGCATCGCGTCAAGGCCAGTGATACCTGTTTTGGCGCGTTGTGTCATCTCGTGCCTCCCTCTTCTATGTCTGCGACGACGTTTCTACGTCCCCCCGACGAATCACCGGGCATTCAAAGCGTCGGCGATGGCCTCGGCCTCGCGCACCATGTTCGGATCGAGGTCGTACACGGTCACCCCCCGCCGGTCCGCCTCAATAGCCAGCGGGCTATACGAGAGAAAACCAGCTACCCGAAAATCCGCCAGACTGTCGGTGATAAATGTCCAATCCTCAGCGTTGCGCACCTTGTTGCCGACGACAGACATCTGCTGGATGCCGATGTCCGCCGCCAGATTGCGGATGGCTCGCGCGGTCTGTAAACTGCGCAGGCCTGGTTCGACCACAATGATAAAGGCATCCACTGCTCGTGCTGTGCCCCGGCCCAGGTGTTCGATTCCAGCCTCCATGTCCATGATCAACACCTCGTTCCGGCGCAGAAGCAGATGCGTGACCAGGCTGCGCAGCAAGGCGTTCTCTGGACACAGGCAACCCGTGCCGCCGGCTTTCAGCGTGCCCATCACCAGCAGACGCACCCCGCGATGGGTGAGCCCGAAACGATCGGGGATGTCATCCACGCGCGGGTTCAGCTTGAACATCCCCCCGATTGTACCGGGTTTCGCCCCAGTGCGCTCATAGATCAAGTCCTCCATCTCGGCGATGGGCGTGATCTTCTCCGCCATGTCGGCGGGCACCCCTAGTGCGCTCCACAGATTGGCCGCTGGATCCGCGTCAATGGCTAACACTTTCTGATCGCGTTGAGCGTAGATATAAGCTAACAGGGCAGCCAGGGTGGTCTTGCCCACTCCCCCTTTGCCCGTGATGGCAATTTTAGGCACTCTTATTGCTCCCTCCCAATTCTAATAACCTCGGTTCTGCCTGAAATTGATCAACACCAGGTTGGAATTGCAGTCCGAAGTGGTCTTCACTTTGTACACAGGCGAGAGCGGCGTGCCGTTCACGTGGACAACCTGGACGTTCCACTCCTCTTCCTGGTCGTGGTGGCCGAGGTAGACTTCCCAACCGGCGGGTCCATAAGCAGGATATTGTCCTGGTGTGCTCTGCCCGTCAAAGCCGCCGCCCCACACGTGGACACGCAAGTTGGAATCCGCCAGTGGGTCACCGTTGCGGTTCAGCACCTGCCCGGCGATACCCATCCACCAGCAGCCGGTGCCGGGTGTCTTGTCGTATTTGGTATACGTGACGTCTCCATATTTAGTAAAAGGCGGAGGTATGGGGGTTGCCGTAGGTGGCCGTGGTGTGCGGGTGGGAGTCGGCGTGTTGGTGGGAGTGTTGGTCGGTGTCGGTGTATTGGTCGGTGTACCGGTGGCCGTGGGCGTCCAGGTGGGCGGGAGCGACGGAGTATTCGTCGCCGTGGGCGTAGCCGGTGTGCCCGGCGGCGGTGCCTGGCTGGTCAACAGCGCCGCCAACTGCTCCTCGGCGGATGGGCCGGGCTTGAATGGGTTGAAGAAAATGCGCGGTTGGAAGAAGATCACCCCGTAGCACAACAGCACCAGCACGGTGAGCAATATCACCAGGACGGTCAGGATGTCCAGCGGTCGGCTTTCACCCTCGCCCCTCGCGTTGTAGCCCATACCCATCGTCTTACCTCCCTGATTCGCCGTGAGTCCCCCCGTCCGACGGCTGTCGTCTCAGTCTTTGCGCTTCCAGTGCACGATGTAGACCATCTTGTTACAATCACGGGTTGAGTGCACGTCGTACACCGCTGATGCCGGCACCCCGCCCTCGAACAACTGCATGTGCCACACTTCCTCGCGTGGCTCGTTGCTGAGAAACACTTCGTACTCGCCGGGCTCGCCCTTGCCGTGGCCCACGTACTCGTCGTAGGCCCCGCTCACCGCCGTCGTCCCCGACCAGCCATCCAACCACACTTTGACAGTGACACCTTTCTTGAAAAGGCCGTCCTTGTCATAGATGAACCCGGTGATCCCCATCCACTGGCAGTCCAGAGTTGGATAGCGGTAGGTGCTGGGCTGTACGCTGGTGGACAGGACGAAGTAATGCTCACCGGGCGCAGGTGGGGGTTTTGGCGTGGGTTTGCGGGTAGGGGTCGAGGTGGGCGTGGATGTGGCAGTCGCCGTCGGTGTATTGGTCGGTGTGCCGGTGGCCGTGGGCGTCCAGGTGGGCGGGAGCGACGGAGTATTCGTCGCCGTGGGCGTAGCCGGTGTGCCCGGCGGCGGTGCCTGGCTGGTCAACAGCGCTGCCAACTGCTCCTCGACGGATGGGCCAGGCTTGAACGGGTTGAAGAAGATGCGCGGTTGGAAGAAGATCACCCCGTAGCACAACAGCACCAGCACGGTGAGTAATATCACCAGGACGGTCAGGATGTCCAGCGGTCGGCTCTCGCTTTCTTCCATCCTCATCGGCTATCTCCCCAGGCCACGACCACGCTCTCCACATAACGCGCCAATCGGTTACGGTTTGCCGGTCAACACGAAATATCGGGCTTCCTGCTGAGTGAGCACCTTCAGGCGCAGAGGGCTCGCGGATTGTGCACTGGCCGCCTGCAGCTCACTCACCAATGCCTCCTCTGGGCAATCGGGATAAAGGCCCAGCCGTCCGGCCAGAAGTTGTTGGCGGATGAGTGTTAGCTGCGCCTCGTCCCCAGCGTAACGGGCGTACAGTTTGTACAGAGTCTCATAGGCGGCTCGCAACTGGTCACGTATCCCGGCTTCCTGCGCTTCCCAATCGGGTACCAGGCTCAGGCCGGTCGCCCGGCGGGCGATCTTTAGTTTAAGCGTCAACCACGCCACGCGCGCGTGAGCCAGCGCAACCTGCGTTGGCAAATCGGCGGCAGCGATTGCCTCGTCGCCGTAGGCCCGTTGCTTGACCTGATCCTCGGCCTGTAATGCTTCGGCCAGGATATTCAGTAAGTACTTAGAAGGCTCTCGCTGCGGCGGGACGAGGACGACCAGAACTTTCTCCGTCGCCGCCTGCCGGGCGGCCTCTGCTTCCGCTACCTCGGCGTTGACTGGCAAGGGGGGCACCGTCACCACAGTCGCCTGCTGTGGTTGGGGCATGGCTGCTTGCCCACTGGTCACCATTCGGGCCAGGTCCAGCCATTTTTCCTCGCCCTGGCCGAGCGCCGCGTAGGTCGTTTGCAGTCCCTGGAGAATTTGCTGGCGGTGGGCCTGGGTAAGGTGGGGGCTATAAAAGGCCACGTCGTGCGCCTGGTCGCAGGCTAATTCCGCATCACCGTATGCCTGCACAGCCGCCAGTCCCGTCCCCGCCCGGAGAAGGGTCTGCGCCCGGGCCAGGTCGGTCATCACTGGGCTGAGAGTGGCTACCTCAGCCGCCGTCCGATAACACTGGCCGGCCCGTTCGCGCTCCCCGCTTTCCTGGTATCGCTGGCCGAGGAGCAACCACCTGCCGGCCCGCTCACTGTCAGAGAGGGAAGTGCTATAAACTAACACGCTGTACGCACTATCCAGTTCGTTGGCGGATAATGCCCGCGAGATGGCCTCCTCATCGCCCACCCCGGCCAGGGGAAGCAGCGCCATGTCCGGCGCGATGGAGCGCCCCCGCGCCACAATGGTCGGGTCTCGCCAGGGGGTAGGCGACGATTGACGTTTCGACGTTAATGCATACGCACCAATGGACACCAGCCCAATGATGCCCAACAGCAGTGCACCCACTCCCAGAATGGTGAGTAGCCAACTCCTGGCTTTCTGCAATCCGCACCTCCATAATTATAACCGAGCGCTCTTGAAAAGCGGAAAAGCATGTCCCTATTTATGTGCCCTTTTACCTGTCAATGGACCGTGAAACGTGATGCGTGAAACGTAGCTCTCACGTTTTACGTTTCACGGCCTGGGTCAGAAGTACACATTGGGCTTGGCCCTGTTTTCACTGAACCAAATTGCGCTGAGTATATAGGCCGGACATTCCCGTCCGACACTCCCGTGGGCGACTTCTGTGGCGGGCAGGGATGCCCGCCCCACTGCCCGACGCCCTGTCCTACAAAACTCTACATTGTAGTATACCACACACTACAGTAGTTTGTCTACCCCGCTAAAGGTACCGCTCGATGGTGGCCGCCTTCCACAACTCATCCACCCACTGGCGGAAAGCCCGGTCTCGCAGTGCACCAAGAGCATCCTCCGAAAGAGGGTAATCTGGCACCCGCTCCAGCACCTGGACGATGTGGTACCCAAACTGGCTGGCGATCACCCCGCTGATCTGCCCTGGTTGCAGGGAGAAGGCCGCATCTTCCACCTCAGGGGCGAGGAGTATCCCGCGAGGGAAGAATCCCAGGTCGCCGCCATTGACCTTCGTCGCCTCGTCCAGGGAATACTGCTGGGCCAGCGTAGCGAAGTCGGCACCGGCTAACAACTGGTTGAGGATGCTTTGTGCCTCGGCCTCGGTGGCGACCAGAATGTGGCGGGCGTGCACCTGCTCCGCCGTGGTGGGCACACTGGACGTCACCCGCTCGATCATTTTCGAGGTCAGAAGTTGTGAGCGCAGCCGTTTGCGGTAATCCTCCTCCGTCCAGCCATTGGCCTGTAGCCAGGCGGCGAATTTCTCCGCACCGCCCCCCTCCTCGATGTCCCGTTGAATAATGGCATCCAGCTCGCCGTCCGTGACCGTCACCTTCTCGCGCGCTGCTGCCTGCTCAATGAGCACCTGCTCGATCATCACGTCCAATACCTGACGGCTGGCCTGGGCCAGCATCTGCTGACCCTCCTCGGTGTCCAGATCAAAGCCCCGGCTGACCAGAGCCGCCTCGTATTCCGCCAGGAGTTGCTGATAATCGGCGAGGGGGATGGGCTGACCGTTCACTATGGCTGCCAGAGGCTCACTGGGGGTGGGTGAGGGCTGAGGGGGAATCGTCGCCACGGGCGTAGGTGGCGGTTGTTGGTCGCTGCCTGACGTCGTCGCCGGCGGGGTCTGACAGGCCACCACACCAGCAGTGACCAGGATAGCAATCAACAAGACGTAGGTTGCTTTTGCCATATCGTATCTCCTCAAATGGCCCTTCCCATCCCCCAGCCCCTCTCCTTTCCCAAATTCAGGAAAAAGGAGAAGGGGTGCCGGGCGGCGTTCTGAGCCCGTCGGAGAGGGGAGGGACACTACTGGACGCAGATCTTCACAGATAGTCGCAGATGTTATCTACGAGCGAAGCCAGCATTCACTCGCGTTCCCTTTTTCAGTGAAGTCGTTGTTGTGGTGAAATATTATACACCACAACACAATTTATGCCAACCCAGGCTCATATTTGCCAAAACACCTCTCTTATGATAGAATACCCCCCGTGTCTGCGGGCAACAGACTATTGTTCCCACAGAACCCTTCTTGTCCCAAGAAGGAATCAAGAAAGGAGAGGATTGCAAAATGGAAAAACCTGACCCATTGGCCCGGGCGCTCAACGGCTTGATTAAAGGCAAGTGGGGTACTTGGGTCATCAACCTGGGCCTGGTACCCATCCTCGTTTTGGCGGGGGTGCTCTTGCCTCCCATCTCGGCTGGAAAACGCATCATTGAAGGGGGCTATACGCCCATCGGTGAGGACCATTGGTCGGTAGAGGACCCCGACGGCACCCAGTTGACCGTGCCGCCCGAGGGCCTGTCCGGCCAGCTTAGCGTCAAATTGACGTCCGTACCCCGACTCAACTTCCTGGAAGGATCAGCGGGCAAGCATCTGCTCAAAGCGGCCGAATCCTTACCATTGTATCTGGAGATGAAAAGCCCGCTCTACCTCATCTCGTGGCGGGGGGCGATGCCCCGCGCAGCGATACTGACCATGCCTATCCCCAACGACGCAGAGCCATACGACACCCTGGACCTCTACACCTGGACCGGCACGGAATGGCAGTGGCTTCCCAGCCGCGTCCTCGCGGCTGACGACGTCATCGTCGCTGAACTATCCTCCCTGCCCTCCTCGGTGGCCGTCGTGCAGACTAAGCCACTAGCCCAGGTCATCTCTACCGCGGTCTACCCGGGACAAACAATCCCGTCCGAGGGCCGCGACCTCCTGGTCGAGGTCAATCCCGTGGGCCTACAGTTGGGCAGCGATGGGGCCATCGAGGGCCAGGTGTCCGACCTGCCGGCCACCGATTCATCGGCCACCTACGGCATCGTGCCCGTCCTGCGCAACTGGCGTGAGGAAAGCGGCATCCGCAGTGACCTGGTAGACAACTTGCTGGTCAGCCCCGAAGCACAGCAGGCTCACATCCAGGCCATCGTGGACCTGGTCGTCAGCAACATGTACCAGGGCATCGAGATAGACTATCGGGGCATCAACCCCGTGCTTCGCGATCAGTTCAGCGCCTTCATCGCCGACCTGGCAGAGGCGCTCCACGCGCAACAGAAGACCCTGTCCGTCCAGGTGCGTCTGCCCGCACAGATCGCCGAGGACGAATGGGACACCGGCGTGTATGACTGGCGAGCGTTAGGCGCAGTGGTGGACTGCCTGAAAGTGCCAGCCCTGCCTGATCCGCCGGCTTACGCTCCTGACGGCCAGATGTGGCAGCTCATGCGCTGGGCCGTGAGCCAGGTGGACCGCTATAAACTGCAACCCATCGTCTCCACGTGGGGCGTGGAGCGCGTGGGAATCAATCACTACGCCGTGAGCTACAACGAGGCCCTGACTCCTTTCAACCGCATTACCATCGAGGGCAACCCCGCCGTGGTGGATCCCGGTCAGACGGTCAACCTTGACCTGGCCCCTCACGTCGGATTCTCGGATATCCGTTTCGACGAGGCGACGCAGACCTTCTGGTACGTCTACGTGGACGACCAGGGGCGCGAGCACACCGTCTGGCTGGAGAATGCCTCCAGCCTGGCTTACAAGTTCAAGATGTTCTCCTCTTTCAACGTGCGCGGCGTCGCCGTGGAGAACTTGCTGGCGGAGGGCAACGACCCGCAGGTGTGGACGGCATTGCGCGAGTTCCACAACCGCAACGCCACGACCGATGCAGGGCAGATGGCCGTGATGTGGCGCGTGCAGGACGAGACGGGCAACCTGGTGGGCCAGGCGATGGCCTCCCTGACCGATCCGCGTTACGAGTGGACTGCCCCGCAGACTCCCGGCGCGTACACCATCATCGCCGCCATCTCCTCGGGCGAGGGACAGACGATAGGCGGCAAAAGCAGCGTGGCGGTACAGGTGGCCGAGTTTACCCCCACCCCTCTCCCCACGCCAACCGAGATGCCTAGTCCCACCCCTACACCTCAACCGACGGCCACACCCACGCCACAGGCCAAAGCAGCCGCAACGGCCACACCCAAACCCAAGCCACCCGCCGCGCCCGCCGGCACGGGTTTTGGCTATGGGTTAGACGTCTGGATGATGGAGCAAGCGCACGGGCCAATCATCAATGCCGTGAAAACGCTGGGTTTCCAGTGGGTACACCAGAAGGTGCGTTGGAAGAACATCGAAGGCAATGGCAAGGGACAGTACAACTGGGGCGCGCTGGACGCCATGGTAAACGACTGTGCCAACAATGGCATCAAGGTCTGCCTCGGTATAATGGATGCTCCCGCCTGGGCGGGAAACCACTCGCCCAACAACCCACAGGACTTTGCCGACTTTATGGGAGCCATGGCTGCCCGCTACAAAGGTCGCGTGCAGGCCTACGAGATCTGGAACGAGCAGAACCTTTCCCGTGAGTGGGGGCATACGCCGAACGCGGCCGAGTACATGGCTTTGCTGAAAGCGGCTTACAAAGCCATCAAAGCCGCCGACCCCAACGCCATCGTGGTCAGCGGCGGGCCTACTCCCACCGGCGCGACCGGGCCGGACAGCATTGACGACCGCCTATACTTGCAGCAGATGTACGATCACGGCCTGAAGTACGCCTGTGACGCGGTGGGCGTACACCCCAGCGGTTTTGCCAATCCGCCGGACAGCAAATGGCCGGAAGGCGATCTACCTAACAAGGGTTTCGACGACCACCCCAGTTTCTTCTTCCGCAACACCATGGAGGACTACCACAACATCATCGTCCGCAACGGCGACAACAAGCGGTTGTGGGCCACCGAGTTTGGGTGGCCCAGCTCTCAGAATATGGGCTCACCTGTGCAGGGTTGGGAGTATGCAGGTGAGATCACCGAGCAACAGCAGGCCGATTACATCGTCAGGGCCTACCAGATGGGCAAGAGCTGGGGCTGGGTTGGCGTGATGTTCCTTTGGAATCTGGACGTGGCTCCCTGGTTGGGTAAAGATCACGAGGCTGCTAAATACTGCATCGTCTATCCCAATTGGGCTGGCCGGCCAGCGTTCGCAGCCCTGGCCAACATGCCCAAATAACTACCCGAAACTTCGGCAGATTCAGGGAGCACGGGGTACCTTCCGTGCTCCCTGCTTTGCAACATCAGGTGCGACACACTTCAAAAGTGCGTCGCACCTCTCGCACTTCTCAGGAAAGGATAAACCGTGAGCAGATACTTCGGGGTGGGAAATAGCCAGTGGTTAACTTGGGTGGCAGCTCTGCTGGTAGTGGCCATCATCGGGGCGGCGGCTTTCGCCGGGTGGGCAGTGTTCGTATATCAACCACCTACGCCGGTGCCGGTCGCCCAGGTGTCGCCTGCGCCCAGCCCTCAGCCCACGACCGCCATACCCTCGGCCGCGGAAACTCCAACTCCGCCGCCGCCCACGCCCACGCAACCACCGGCGGTGGCTGATACCCCCATTCCGTCTCCTACCGCTGAGCCGACCGCACCCCCACCGACGGAACCGCCGCCAACGCCCACGTCGCCTCCCACACCGCCATCCTCGTCGCCGGGCACCGGCTTCGATTACGGGATCAACGTTCACCTTTTTGGCCAGGATGGCCCGCCCATCGCTCAGGCGGTGAACGACCTGGGCTTCCACTGGGTCAAGCACCAGGTACGATGGCACGAGATCGAACCCCAAAAAGGGGAATACGTCTGGTCGGAGATTGATCGCCTGGCCCGCACCTGCCAGGACGCCAATCTATACCTGCTGGTCAGCGTGGTCACCTCGCCAGATTGGGCGCGCAACACCACCGAAGCCGAGGGCCCACCGGCGAACTACCAGGATTTCTGGAATTTCCTGGCAGCGATGGCCGAGCGTTACGACGGGGATGGCGACCGGGACGCGCCGGATTCACCCCGCATCCACGCCTACGAAATCTGGAACGAGCAGAACCTGCGCCGTGAGTGGTGCTGCGACGGGCTGAACGCGGCCCGCTACGTGGAACTCCTGCGCGGCGCCTATCAGACCCTGAAGAGCATTGACCCGCGCGTCATCGTGGTCAGCGGCGCACCTACTCCCACCGGCACCAACGACGGCGTCAATGCCATTGACGACCGCATCTACTTGCAACAGATGTACGACGCCGGACTGCGCAACGTGTGCGATGCTATCGGCGTACACCCCAGCGGTTTCGCCAACCCGCCGGATGCCCTGTTCACCGGCGGGGATTACGATCCCACGCGCGGTTGGGACGATCACCCCTTTTTCTTTTTCCGCAACACGATGGAGGACTACCACAACATCATCGTTCGCAACGGTGACAACAAGAAGCTGTGGGCCACCGAGTTCGGCTGGGCGTCCAACGACGGGCTAGGAGTGGAATCGTGTGCGGGGTGGGAGTACGCTGCCGACGTCACTGCCCAACAGCAAGCCGATTACCTGGTGAAAGCTTACCAGATGGCCAAAAACTGGGGGTGGGCCGGAGTGATGTTCGCCTGGAACCTGAACATGGGGACAGTGTACGGGCTGAAATGTCCGCAGGGCGAGGTGGGACGCTTCAGCATCCTCACCCCCG
>JAGGZG010000385.1 GCA_021162125.1 Anaerolineae bacterium | reverse complement strand
CCCCAAATCGGTTGGCAGCGGGGGTGATCCTCGCCCGCTTGGGAAAGATGTCCTTCTCTTTAAGATGTAGTCTTATGCGAGCCCCGACCCTCCCGCAGGTTCCAAGCCTGCGGGAGGGTATGTATGCCTCAACGATGAGCGCGGCGATGTCTGACCCACCGCCAGGCCAGGAGACCCGCCCCGGCCACCGCCATAACCAGGGAAAGCCACTGTCCGGCCCGCCAGCTTCCCCAATACAGCGTATCGTCGCCGCGTGTAAGCTCCAACAGATACCCCGTGCTGCCCATCAAAATCAAGCCAGCCAGGAAACTGAACCCCGGGCCGGGCCAGCGTCGGCGGGCCGTCCACAAAAACGCGAGAGCGACGGTGCTGAGAGCTGCGCCCAGCACTTGGGTCGCAAACCGCAAATCACGCACCCCGTAGACATCCGGCAGGTCCCAGACGAGCCAGGCCCAGCCCGAGGCGGGCGCGCCATAGGCGCAACCGGCCATCCAACACGCCAGCCAGCCACAGGCCATGCCCAGCATCAATCCCGGCGTGAGGGCGTCTGCCAGCGGCCAGAACGAGGGCCGTGGTTTCTGGTGGGGCCAGGCTGTGTAGACGATCAGCGCGACGAGACCACCCAGGAACCCACCGTACCACGAGAGCCCACCCTCCCAGAGCTGGGCCGCGTCCGACAGGTGCCCGGCGAAGTAGGGCCAGTTGGCCAGGACGTAACCCGTCCGTGCGCCCAGGATACCCGCGCCAAGCGCGTAGAAAGCCGCATCCAGAGCGTGGTGGGGATTATTCCACAGCCGCTTTCCCTCCAGCCAGGTCAGTACCAGCCCGCAGACCAGACCCACGTCGAGGAGGACGGTGTAGGTATACAGGGTGAAACCCTCTGTGCGTAGCAGAATAGGGTGCACGTGAGGTCCTTTGCCTTATTGCCCGATTTGACAAAGCCGCCGTTCTATGCGATAATCCATCGTGATGCCGTCTGCATTGGACGCATCGCCGCTATCATAGTATCAGGAGGTGATGCCGATGGACCATTGTAGTAGCACGTTTGGCGCCGTAGCATCACCTCTGCTCGTTAGGTAGCTACGGCGCGAGGTAGGGAGAGGGCCTTTTCTCAAGTAGGAGAGGCCCTCTGTCTTTTCACGGGAACCTCGTTCGTCTCGATGCGGTAAGTATAGCAGATGTCGGGCTGATGGGCAAGAGCTTGTTCAGCGGGGATAGCGCAGCAAATCCCTGGGGAGTACGAGGGGTATCCCCTCGTTTTTTCTCTCCCCCAACACCTTGTGGGTAGCGCCGACTCGTTGCACTATCCCAGCGTTGGAATTAAGGTTATAATGATAGGGGATTTGATTCCGGGGGAATGGCGATGAAATGTGCGCTGGCCCGGCTGGTGGTATCCACGACGAACGATGACCTGCTGGCGCTGTACCTGTACCAGCGTTTCGGCTTCCGGGTCACGGAGGTGCTACCTGGGCGGCTGGTGGAGCACCATGGCGGGGAGGAGTCAGGGTTCGCGGGCATCCCGGTGCGAGATGAAATCCGCCTGGAGCGGCGGGTGGACGTAGACTTTTAGCCGGGCAACGATGATTTAAGAAGGAGGGAGGGAGCGATGCGGTGGCCGTGGCAGCGGAAAAAGAGATCTCTGCGAATCGGACTGGCATTGAGTGGCGGGGCAGTGCGCGGCGCGGCGCACCTGGGCGTGTTGGAGGTGTTGGAGCGGGAGGGTATCCGCCCTGATTGCGTGGCGGGTGCGAGCGCTGGTTCGATGGTCGGAGCGGTGTATTGCGCGGGCATACCGCTGGCCGACATCAAGCGGCTGGCACTGCGCTTGCAGTGGTCAGACGTCAGCCACATCGCCCGGCCCGGGCTGGGCTTCTTCGACAATCGGCCGCTGGAGGATTACGTGGACAGGGTGATCGGCGGTCGTTGCTTTGAGGAGTTGCCTATCCCGTTCGCGGCGGTGGCGGTAGACGTAATGAGCGGAGAACTGATCGTGCTCAACGAGGGGCCGGTAGCCCCTGCTGTACGGGCGAGTTGTGCCCTGCCCATAGTCTTCACCCCCGTGCCGCGAGGTGATCAATTGCTGGTGGACGGGGGAGTGCTCAACAATGTGCCCGTCTCGGTAGTGCGGGCTATGGGCGCCGACTACGTGATCGCCGTAGACCTGGTGCCGCCCGTCGAGCGCCCGGCGCAACCGCAGACCGTTTTCGATCTGGGGGTTCTCGTCTTTTCCACTCTGCTGCGTTCTGCCTACAGCGAGGCGCACACCGCCGACTGCCTGATCATGCCGGACATCGGGCATTTCTCCTGGGCGGATTTCTCGCAGACGTTGGACTTGATCGCTAGAGGGCGGGAGGCAGCGGAGTCGAAAATCGAGCAGATCAAGCGTGACTTGGGACGATAGGTCGGGCCCAGGGGGCTGTGCCGCTCAGCAAGTGAGGTGCAGAGCGGCGGCGACGTTCTGCCCGGCGCGCAGGAGCCGGTTGTAAGTCTGGCAGGCGTCGGCGGTGCGCTCGACCACGAGCTGGATGTTCTGCTCCGCCAGGTAAGTCTCCGTCTCCGGGAGGACGCGCATCAGGCCGGAGTACCCGGTACCCACCACCAGCACGTCGGGCCGGGCAGCGACTACCTCGTCCAGGTCGGCAGGGACGAGCTTGTGACCCGCTCGCCGCCACCACGAGGAAAACACGCGATCCGGCAACACGATGACGTCGGTGGTGTAAGTCCGGCCGTTGATCACGATGCGCCCGAAGTCGTAACTCTCAATCATGGTGTATTTTCCCCTCGGCGATCAACAGTTTCAGGATTTCGATCACATCTGCGTCGAAGAGCACCCCGGCTCCCTGTTCGATCTCGGCTAATGCCTCCTGATCCGACACCGGTTCGCGGTAGTAGCGGTGTGAGGTGAGCGCGTCGAACACGTCCGCCACGGCCAGGATGCGGCTTTCCAGGGAAAGCTCCTCTGCTCGCAGGCCATTGGGATACCCCGAACCGTCCAGCCGTTCGTGGTGCTGGGCGGCGATGATTGGCACCTCGCGCAGGTCATCGCTGAAGTGGACGTTAGATAGGATTTCGCCGGTCAGTCGGGCGTGATCGCGCATAATGTGCTTTTCCTCGGGTGTAAGCTCGCTCGTTTTAGTAAGAATAGCTTCCGGCACACCGATCTTGCCCACGTCGTGCAACAGCCCGGCGATGCGGAGGAGTTCTATCCGCTCGGAAGGCAGCCCCATCTGTTGGGCGATGGCCACAGCGTAATCGGTCACGCGCTGCGAATGGCCGGCCATCTGTCTGTCACGCGCGTCAATCATGGCGGCCAGGGTGGCGATCACGCTGTCCAGCATGCGCTGCACCTGAGCGTGTAATCGGGCATTTTCCAGGGCGATGGCCGCCGACGAGGCCAGGGCGGTCAGCAGTTCCTCGTCCTCGGTAGTGAACACACCCACCCGTTTGTTGAGCACCTGCACCACACCGGTGATGCTGCCGGCCCGGTCACGCATGGGCACAGCCAGCATGGTGTCCACCCGATACTCCGTGATCTTCTCGAAGTACAAAGCGTGACGGGGGTCATGCTGGGCATCCTGGACGTTGACCACCTCTCCCGTTTGAGCCACGTATCCGGCCAGGCCGTGACCCACCGGCAAGCGGATCATCATCGTCGTGGTGCCCTCCGCGATCTTCGACCAGAGCTCGCCGGCCTCCCGGTCGAGCAGGTACAGGGTGGTGCGATCGGCGCCCAGTAACTTCGTGGTGCGCGATACGATGAGTTCGAGCAACCTGTCCAGATCGGTCTCCGCCGTCAACTGGCGGGTGATCTCCAGCAGGGTCATCAGGCGGTTATGATGGGACATGGTACCATCCAGGGGCGTCTGCTCAGAGTTGGTTGTTTCGTGGATGGAACTTTTCAGGAAATCGAGGACGGCTTGGACCACCTCCTCGCGGCTCAGCGCGTCGGTGCGCAGGTACAGATCGCAGTGAGCACGGGCGTGGCTCAGCCGCCGCCGCTGCTCCATCAGGAGGCGTTCATCCCAGTCGGTGTTCCGCCGGCGAGCGATGGTGGGCAACTCGGCGTCCAGGTAGATGAGCACGTCCGGGTGGGAGATGTGTTGCCACATCGTGGGCACGTAGGAATGTTCCTGCACGCATTGTCGGGCGTCGTATCCCCTGGCGCGCAGGGCTCGCACCAACTCGGTCTTCCCAGAAGCACACGGCCCCACGACGGCGATCCGTATGTCCATTACCCTATTTCCCTACGGGCCTGACGCCCGATTGCACTTGTGCAGGCGGTTCAAAGCGTCCAGCGAAGCGAAGACGACGATCGTATCTCCTGCTTGCAAGCAGATCTGTGGATTGGGGTGTAAGTCCACGTATTGCTGACCCTTGTACAGGATTACTGAGATGTCGAATTCACGCTCCAGGGCAGCGATCTCACGGCCCACCAGGGGGGAGCCGGGTTGGATGGGCACCTCGCCCACGTTGAGCAACGTGCCGTCAACGTAGAACGAGTACGTGATGTCTGTCCTGGTGGCAGCGGCGGCCAGGGCCGGGGCCGCCAGGGCCGAGGTACTGAAGGCGGCGTGGATGCCGAATACCTTCTCCATCTTCCGCGCCAGCTCAGCGTCGAACATGCGCATGACCACCCTGATGCCGGGGTTCAGCTCTCGCGCTTCCAGGGCAATGGTCAGGTTGACCAGGTCATCCTCGGTACAGATAACCACGGCCGTGGCCCGCTCAACACCAGCCTTGCTCAGTGCTCCTGGCCGCCGTGCATCGGAGATGATTATTGGCACCCTCAGACCACGGATGGCGTCCAGGAACTGGCCTTTCTCGTTACGCTCGATGCCGACTACGTCCTCTCCGAATTTGAGCAGTTGCTCCACGACCCGGTAACCATCGCGGCCCAGCCCGCAGACTATCACGTGGCCGCTGTAGGTTGAGGCAATTGCCACCTGCCATTCCTCCCTTCTGGTCTGCTTGTTAAACAGCATTACTCCGAAGCGCATCACTCCATTGGCGATCAGGCTCAGGCCCACAATCGGTATGAGGAAGAAAAGAATCTGCAGGTGCCACGCCTGGGGGAAGCGCAGGGACGTTTCCAGGAAGATCAGGGTGAACGTGGCGTATGCGGCCTCGGCGTATGAGAGGTGCTGGCCGGTATCCGGCCAGACGTACCACGTCCGCAGGGCGAGTCCGCCCAGCAAAACGACGCTGGCAAACAGCAGGAGCGAGATGTGGGACTCGCGGACGAGCACCCACACGTCGCGCAGGCTGGCTTTCAGATAGCGCCGTAGTTGTCTGTTCACCATATTCCTCTAACCGCCGGCAGGGGGAATGAGATTGTCATCCGCCGCACGCCGTGGTGTTCCCTCTTGGGCACGATTGCCACCACGACGACACTGATGTCATCATTCGGCCGGCCGCGGTCCAGTTCCACCCCGCGTTGCAAGATGGCATCGGCCAGGGCGGGAGCATCGCGCAAGCCACTCGCCAGCAGATCCTTCGCCAGTTGAGGTACGTCTAACCGTTGTCCATAGCGCGTTCCGGCGTTCAGTAACCCATCTGTGAAGACGATGACGTAGGTTTCGGGCTCCAGGGGCAGCTCGGTGATCACCGGCTTGGTCCAGGCATAGATACCGATGGCTTCTGAGGATTGGTCGAGGAGAGTGAGGTTGGCCGGGGTGACGATCACGACGGGGCAGTGGCTATTGCGCGAAAGGACCAAAGTGCCGCTGACTAAATCCACCGAGACGATGTTAAGTGTGGCCGAGACCTTGCCGCCACGTTGGGTACGCAGGTAATCGTGGGCGGCGCGGGCGACGGCTCCATCGCGCACCCCTTCGCCCAGGAGGGAGATCGCTTTGCGGACCACCATGTTGCTGATCGCCTTCGCTCCCCGCCCGCTGCGCTGCCCGTCGGCCAGCACCAGGGAGAGGCCACCCCGGGGCCGCTCGATTACCTCTACTGTATCGCCGCTCTCACTGGTGGCATATTTACCCACCTTGGCCACAGCGATCTGGACTTCCATAAAATCCTGCCGCTTTACTTTAGGATGTCGGGGCCAGGCCTACGTTGCTCCGGCCCCGGAATTGCAAGGTTATTATATCCTACTTCCCTGTCTGGGGCAACCTTGCCTTTGCCCCTGACCTGTGATATAATCCAGTCAACCCTTTAGTGGTTCCAAACCTGCAGGAGAGTTGGAAAGAATGGACAAGGAGGAAAAGTCAATGCAGCGTGGGTTAAGCTTCGGCGATGGATTCATGTTCGGATGCGGGTTCATGGCGGCCGGTGTCGTAGCCTGGATCGTGATGATAATCGTCTTCGCGATCCTGGGGCTGATCATGTCCCTGCTAGGGCTGGGTGGCCTGATGGGGCTGGGCGGCCTGATGGGACAGCAGGGGAGTCTGTTTCTGCCCCTCGTCTGATGACCGGATTGTTTTCATACCGAGAGTGAACTCAAAGTGAATCGCCCCGCTGTTTCGGCGGGGCGATTGCTTTTGGTCGTGCTTCTTCTTATTTCACAAAGCATCCGTGGTTCGCCACTCGCCCCCCTCAGTCTCCCCCGCTCGCAGGGGGGAAGCTTGTCCTGAGCGCAGTCGAAGGGCCCGTCCTCCCCCCGTGGAACGGGGGGAGCTAGAGGGGGGCGCGATCCGTGCACAGCCACTTTGTGAAATCTGCAAAGGTACTGGCTCAGAATGACACTAAACAATCCCGTAACTGCTCAGGCTACTTCTGTTAGCGATTGAAATCGCCTCTAGAGGGCTTGCAGCCGAGCGTCCACCTGCGTGGACGCGCCTGTCCACGCAGGTGGACAGCCGGCTTTAGCTCCTAAGGCGCGGTTTCAACCGCTGGCCTGAGTAGTAACAAACAATCCCCGGTAATTCTTGCGGATAGCGCGAATCTTGGGGAGTGATCTACAGGGTCTCCAGGTAGCGGTTTAGCTCCCAATCGGTCACCTGGATGCGGTACTCGTCCCACTCGGCTCGCTTGGCCCGCATGAAGGCCCGGTATGCGTGCTCACCCAGGGCCTGTTGTATCACCTCGTCTTGCTCCAGTTCGTTAAGCGCCTCCTCCAGCGTACCTGGCAGGGTGGCGATGGCCAACTCGCGCAGGCGCGAGTCGTCGAAGTGGTACACGTCCTCTTCTACCGGCGGCGGTGGATCGAGCTGGCGGCGGATGCCGTCCAGCCCGGCCATGAGCATCGCGGCGAAGGCCAGGTAGGGGTTGGCGCTGGGATCGGGGCAGCGCAACTCGGCGCGGGCGGAGGTGCTGTGTCCGGGCAGATAGCTGGGGATGCGGATCAGGGCCGAGCGGTTGACGCGCGCCCAGCAGATGTACACCGGTGCCTCGTAGCCGGGGGTCAGGCGCTTGTAGGAGTTCACGGTGGGTGCTACCACGGCGGTCAGGGCCCGGGCGTGCGCCATCTGTCCGGCGATGAAGTGATAGGCTAGAGGAGAGAGGTGGTAGCGGTCGTTGTTGTCAAAGAAAGCGTTCTCGCCCGTCAGGGCGAACAGGCTCTGGTGGGTGTGCATCCCGGAGCCGTTGATCCCAAAGATGGGCTTGGGCATGAACGTGGCGTACAGATCGTGGGCGGCGGCGATGGCTTTGATGGTGTAACGCATCGTGGTCACGTTGTCAGCACTGGTCAGAGCCTCGGCGAAGCGAATGTCAATCTCGTGCTGGCCGGTGGCTACTTCGTGGTGAGCCATCTCCACCTTCATGCCTATGGCCTCCAGGGTGGTGATGATGTCGCCCCGCACCGAGGAGGCCAAATCACGGGGGGAGAAGTCGAAATAGCCGCCCACGTCGTGGGGCACAGGGCGGAAAGGCTGGCCGTCCTTTTTAAACAGGAAGAATTCCATCTCGGCCCCGATGTTGTAAACGTAACCCATGTCCCGGGCCTGGGCCAGCGCGCGCCGGAGGATGGACCTCGGATCGCCGGGGAAGGGCTGGCCATCTGGACGGCAGACGTCGCAGATGATGCGCGCCCGGCGGCGTTCCAGCGGCTCCCAGGGCAGCACGCAGTAGGTATCAATGTCCGGGCGCAGCACCATGTCGCTCTCGCAGATGCGAGCGAAGCCCTCGATGGAGGATCCATCGAACCAAATACCTCTCTCCAGCGCCTCGGCCAGTTGGCCGGCCGGGATGGTCACGCTCTTGATAGTGCCCAGTATGTCGGTAAATTGCAGGCTGACGAATCTTACCCGGTCGCTCTCGACCTGTCGCAAAAGTTCCTGGGGTTGCATGTCTGTTTTCTCCTTGATCCGGTGATGTGTCGAAAATACGGATTTGCGGAGAGCGCTGTGCGAGACGGGGTGGCATAACAAAAGGGCACAAACAGATGTGCCCTGGTGACGTCTTTGTTCTGAGGGCCCCTTATCGGGCTGGCTGGTGACCAGCGAAGTTTGTCATGACGCCCGGCCCGGTTACGCTGCGGGCCGTGTCCTCGTGCGCTCGCTTTGTGAATTCTCGTGCTCCCTCACACCCCGTTGGGGTTGAACCCCGATGAGCCTCGGTGGGAAGCACTCGCTTGTAAAGGGAGGGCTGCTGGTACGGGCGGGTCGTACGCTCTTACGGTTCGATCTTACTGCCCAGCACCTCCAGGAATTTGCGCATCCACTCGGGATGGCCGGGCCAGGCCGCTGCTGTGACCAGGTTTCCGTCCACGTAAGCATTGGAGAAGGTCTCGTTAACCTCTCCCCATCGGGCCCCGGCGCGGATCAGATCGGGCTTGACGGCGGGGTATGCCGTGCACAGCTTGCCCTCCACGACGCCCGCCGCTGCCAGCACCTGTTGTCCATGACAGATCGAGGCAATGGGTTTGTTGGCCTCCGCGAAGTGGCGGACGATGTCCAGCACGCGCTCGTCCAGGCGGATGTATTCCGGCGCGCGTCCTCCGGGGATCACCAGACCATCGTAGTCCTGGGGATTGATCTCCTCAAAAGTGGCATTGATGGCAAAATTGTGACCGCGCTTCTCGCTATAGGTCTGGTCTCCCTCAAAGTCGTGAACGGCTGTGCGCACAGTCTCGCCGGCTTTTTTGCCAGGACAGACGGCGTGCACTGTGTGGCCTACCATGGTTAACATCTGGAATGGAACCATTGCCTCGTAGTCCTCGACGTAATCACCCACGAGCATGAGAATCTTTTTGGCAGCGTTACTACTCAGGCCAGCGGTTGAAACCGCGCCTGAGGAGCTACAGCTGGCTGTCCACCTGCGTGGACAGGCGCGTCCACGCAGGTGGACGCTCGGCTGCAAGCCCTTTAGAGGCGATTTCAATCGCTAACAGAAGTAGCCTGAGCAGTTACTTGGCAGCCATTGCTTCATCCTTTCTTTGTCAGATGCGGGAATTCACCTAACCGGGAATTTCCCCAGGCTTTCTCAGCTCTCGTCGCCCTGCCAGCAGTCCCCCCATTACGGCGCTTCGGGCGTCGGACGGGAGTTGGTTCGCTATCCGATTTGATTTCCCACCCCCGCGAGGGAGCGTTCGCTAACCACGTGGCTGGGTCCTTCGTCTTCCGCTTCGACGGAGTTTACAGTGAGCGAGCCGAACTGCTCAAGGTATGGTTCAGGACGGGCGCTCACGCCGAAGACTTCGGCGAGTTCAGTCGAGTCGCCTGTGGGAGGGAAGGCGGGTTACGGTCTGGCTAACTCTCCTTCGCCTGGTGGGCCAGAATGATGGCCTCCGCAACCTCTTTCATCGGCTTGCGGGTGTTCATGCTCATCTTCTGGATTTTGCGGAATGCCTCGGCCTCGGTCAGGCCCTGGGTGTCCATCAGGATGCCTTTGGCGCGATCCACGAGCTTGCGCGTCTCCAACGCCAGCTTGAGGTCGCCTACCTCCTGTTCCAGGGCCCGGAACTCGCGGAAGCGGGCCAGGCTCACCTCGATGGCCGGTGCCAGGTCTGATTCGTGGAAGGGCTTGACGACGTAGCCGGCCACCCCCGCCTCCTTGGCCCGCTCGACCAGATCACGCTGGCTGTAGGCGGTGAGTAGCACCACGGGGGCGATGCGTTCCTCTGTCAACACAGCCGCCGCCTCGATGCCGTCCATGTCCGGCATCTTGATGTCCATGATCACCACGTCCGGTCGCAATTCGCGGGCCAGGTTGACCGCGCTCCGGCCGTCGCCCACCTCTCCCACGACCAGATAACCCAGGTTGGTGAGCATCTCCCGCAGGTCCTGGCGGATGAGGGATTCGTCGTCTGCGATGATAACACGTGTTCGTTCCAAGTCTAATTACCTCCCAGCGTTTGTTTGGGAAAGCGGACAATGGCCCGCACGCCGTGGCCATTGAACAGCTCGAACTCGCCTCGCAAATCGTCCCGAGCCAACGTGCGCACAATCTGCAAGCCTAAACTCTCCACCTGTTCCAGGGAAAAATCGGACGGCAACCCTTGCCCGTCATCTATCACGGCGATCTCTACCCAGTCCCCTTGATCCTCCAAGTGAATGGTGATCGTACCCCCTGGCCGGCGAACGTATCCGTGCTCCACCGCGTTCTGCAGGAGCTCGTTGATCACCAGGGCACAGGCCGTTGCCTGCTGGGCCGGCAGGTAGATGCTTGGCCCTTCCAGGGTCAGGGTGATTCCTTTCGCCGGATCCAGCGTACTCTGTTTCGTCTGCTGGATGATCCGCCGGCTGACCTCGCGGATGTTAATCACCTGTGCGCCGTGTTGCGAGAGAAAATCGTGCACTACTGCCACGCTCAGCACCCGGTTCACGCTGTCTTCCAGCACCCGCCGGCTCTCGGCGGAGGTGACGCGCCGGGCCTGCATGCGCAGCAGGGCGGCGATGACCTGGAGGTTGTTTTTCACCCGGTGGTGCACCTCTTGGATCATCGTCGTTTTGACTTTCAGCTCCTGCTCTTTGCGCCGTTTCTCCGTCTCATCGTGGATGGTGAGTATAGCGCCCACCAGCCTGGATTCCGGCGGGGGCTGGCCTATCAGCCGGCGCAGCCGACTGCGCCACTCGTCCTGGGCCAGCAGGGGGATCGCTTTGCGGATTACTACCCGATCTCCACTTTCGGATTCGCGCTCCTGGCAGCGTACCTCCTGCATGGCCTGGGTGACCATAGCCTCGTCGTCTCGCTCCAGGCTGGAGATACGCTTGTCCACCAGACTGTCCAGGTAGCCCAGTTTGCGGTACAGGTTGGTGGCGATACCGCTGGCGTAACGCACGCGCCAGCCGATGTCCACCACCAGGATGCCGTCGTGTTCACCGAAGGGGGAGAGGTCTTCTGCACCGGCGATCTCACCACGGAGGAGCATGCGTTGTAACTGGATCACCGCTCGCTGGAACACCTTGCTGCGCCGGCGATGGCGCACGTGCTCGATGTGGTTAGCCTCAATGCTCGCTGCCCCGATCACTGCTCCGGCCTGGTTGTGGATGGGATAGATCTGCTGGACGACCGGCGCGCCGTTGGCGATGAGCACCAGATGGCCCCGGCCGGATCTGCCGTGCTGCAGCGCGCGGAAAACGTGTGGTTCCTCGTCCGGCGACACCACCCGTCCACGCAGGTCGCCGGGGTGCACGGGCAGGATGGAGTGCGGCTGTGCCTGGGCTACCACCACCGCTTCGTGGGGCGATTTCAGGCAGTAGATGAGCACGTCGGCCCGGCTGATGTCGGATACGATGGGCATCTGTTTACTTATGCGTTGTAGAAAAGCGATGTCCTCTGGATTCAGACTATCGCATTGATAGACGACCTCGTCCATGTGTGCTCGACCCCGAAGCATCCCCTTGTGATCCCGCCATTGGCGGGATCACCGGTTTATGAAGAATGGCCGACAGCGTGTGAAGACTATCGGCCATCCTGGCTGTTGGCGAGCAGCACAACGCCAATCGCCCAATTTGGTCGGGGCGGCCGGACTTGAACCGGCGACCCCTTGAACCCCATTCAAGTGCGCTACCGGACTGCGCTACGCCCCGACGCCTGGCATTATTATAACAAATAGCTGAGTATTTGGCAAGTTCTCCGTGGAAGGGGTAGTGCGGCAAATCCCCGGAGAGCACGAGGGGATGCCCCTCGTTATCCCTTCCGCCCCCCACGCCCTCGTGGGTAGCGCCGATTCATTGCACCATCCTCGGGATCGCCGCAGGTTCTAAGGCCGGATGTACAACCGGATGGTCAAAAAGGATGGGCCCTGCTGGATTCGAACCAGCGACCGACCGGTTATGAGCCGGTTGCTCTGCCGCTGAGCTAAGGGCCCTCGATGGAGCGGGAGACGGGATTTGAACCCGCAACCCACGGCTTGGAAGGCCGATGCGCTACCGTTGCGCTACTCCCGCGTGTCGGGGCGGGCGGACTTGAACCGCCGGCCTCGCGGTCCCAAACCGCGCGCTCTAACCGTCCTGAGCTACGCCCCGGTGCGGATAAGTATAGCCTATTTGGGCCAAAACGTCAAACCAAGACGCAGGTCTCCCGCAGGTCTACCCTCTCGCATTTTGCCGTCGAGAGCAATGTGGTGCAAATTCTCTACCGGACATTTTTCAGGTAAAGCCCAGAGCGGGCAT
>JAGGZG010000180.1 GCA_021162125.1 Anaerolineae bacterium | reverse complement strand
TTCGATGTCGGTCTGGCCGGGCACCAGGTGGATGCCTCCCCTGCTGTCCACGCTCACCGGGAAACTCCACCCCTGGCCCAGGAAATCTTGCTCCATAATTCCGCGCTCCGTTCTCTATCCCCCGATGAACACCGTACCGGTGGCGATCACCGTGCCCACCGGCATGTCCACCGGATCGTTGCAGGTCATGGCTGTATCGCCGTTGCGGGCGGCCATCTTCCCGTTGATGCGCACCGTGGCGCTGCCCATCTGGATGGTGCCCCGGTTGGTCGGTGGCTTGACGAAGGTGCCACCCTGCGGGATGTGCGGCGGCGTGTTGGTCGCCGTGGACCCTACCGTCGCGGCGGGCAAGCCCATGATCTTGACGTTCGGGCTCAGGTTGCCGTCAATAATCCCGTTGAAGGGATGCGGCACCGGCACCGGCGGTGCAGTGCCCGGCGGCTGGATGAGATGCGTATCAACGGCGGTGATTCGGTCGCCTTGTTTGGCGGCTGGTTGTCCCATAAGTCACCCCGTGTGTCACCCGATGAGGGTCATCCGATTGAACCGATTAAGCCGATGGGGGGTATCGGCCGGATCGGCTAACCCGGCCCAATCGAGTTAATCGGGTCCATCGGCTGACCACTATCCGCTGGCTAATTCAGATTGATGGTAGCGCCTTTCACGTCCACGTTGCCGGAGCTGGTTATCTCCACCCCGGCCTGGCCCTGGATGCTCACCTTGCCCTGGGCGTTGATTTTGAGGTCTCCCTGGACGGTGAGTTCCATGGCGTTGCTACCGGAGTCAATCACGATCTTGTTCCCGGACTTGTCCACGATGGTGATTCCCCCGCCGCCATCGCTGTCATCGAGCAGGATGGTGTGCCCGGCCCGTGACTTGATGATGCGCTGCACCACCCGGCCGCTGCCGTCCAGCACCTTGCTGGTGGACTCCGGTGGCTTGTCCTGGCCGTTCCACAGTACCCCGATGACGTAGGGGAAGTGCACGTCTCCGTGATCGAAGGCAACCAGAACCTCGTCGTTGACCTCCGGCAGGAAGTACAATCCGCGCCCGCTGCCGGCCATCGGGGAGACCACCCGCGCCCAGGTGCTCTCCTGATCGTCGGCCAGCCAGGGAAATTTGACCTTGACGCGGCCCATGTCCTCCGGGTCATTGTTGTTGGTGACGATGCCCAAGCACACCGTGCCCTGGCGGGGCATCTCGTTGCCCTCGCTGCTCAGAAGGGTCAACAGGGTGTGTGCTCGCCGCCCGCTGACGGTGAACCGCGTGCGATAGCCCTGCGTGTTGCTCACCGTGTGCGTGGTGGCAGTGACGTAATAGGTCCCGCTCAAGCGTTGGCCCAGATTCTTGAGCTCGACCGTCTTGCCAGCGCGCAGAGCGGGCAGGCCGTTGGTCATCCCCTCGGCCTGGACGAAGTCGCAGGCCAGCTCGTCGCACAGGGCCTGGGCCAGGGCATCGGCCTCAGCCTGAGTGACTACCGGGCGGTCCACCGTAACCACTTTCGCCTGCCCGAAGGCCTCCTGGGCCATCTGGCTGCCGGTCTGCGATTCGCCGATGCGGGGCGCGCCCGCGCCGCGCGTTGCCCGGCCGATGAGCGCCTGTTTGGCCTTGGGGTCCCAGCCACGGACGATGACCTCGTCCACCTGGCGGGCGGTGCTCATCTGGGCGTGGAAATCGAGCAAGGTGGAGCCCCACTCCAGGGTGGCGACCGGTGTGCCGCTGTCCTGTGGCGGCTGGAAGTAGAGCTTGCGGTCCTCCACTCGCAGCTCATACCCGATGCGTTGCGCCCGTGCGTGCAAGAACTCCCAGTTGGTCTGGTTATCCTGCAAGACGTAGTCATACACCTGGCGCGTGGCCTGCACCTGGGGCTGTAACCCCAGCTCCTGGGCGATTTTCTTGACGATGTCTGAGTCGGTCATCTGCACGAAGGAACGGCTTTGCCGGCCCCGGTGCAGACGGTGAGAGCGATCGTAGCCGCGCACCTGCAAGGTGAAAGTGCCCTGGGACGTGGGCTCCAGTTCGATTGCCGTCACTTCACCGTTGAACACCTTGCGCAGGCGGTTGCCCTCACCCATCTCGATCTCCACCTCGTGACCAATGGCGAAGGTCTGAGCATCCACCCAACGCAGCTCGTCGTCCTGGATGCGGAGGATGAACATATCCGGCAGGTGCAAGCTGTCCTCGACGGTGACTTCGATGATAGCCGCCATCAGGTCATCGGCGGCCTGCTGCCCCTCGATTTTCAGGTTACATTGCGAGACCAGATTCGCTTGATCCGGCATTTTCCCTCACCGAGTGAAGCCCTTAGAAATTATTTTGGGTGAAGTCGCCCGGCCGCCCCGAGCTGAAGCTCAGGGCTGAGCAGCCCAAGCCCGTAAAAGCGGGCTATTGGTGCGCTCGAGCGATCATTTAGGGTGCTTTCAGCACCCTTCTGCTGCTTAGCCTGGAGCTTCAAGCTCCAGGCTGGGCTTATACGCGCCAACAATTCTACGGCGGTGGAACGATGACCAGCACCTGTCCCGGCGTGAGTTGAAGCGGGTTCTCCAGGTCGTTCTCGTCGGCGATCAGCCGCCACAGACTTGAATCACCGTATTCTTCGTAAGCGATCCAATCTATGCGGTCGCCAGGGCGCACCAGGCGGTGCTTGCGCGCCGGGCCGCCGCCGGAGGTGGGGTTCTGGGGCGGGTAGGTGCCCTCTTGTTCCACCTGCTGAAAAGTGACGTCCACGGTGGCCCGCACCGGCGTGCCGTCTTCCAGGAACAGGGTGAACTTCTGGCTCATCTGCGTGATGATTGCCTTGAAGCTCCACATCTGCCCCCAGTTGAACATGCAGCGTGGCGGCCGCCCCTTTTTGGTCTTGGCGTTCTTCAGGTTGGGGTCCACGGACATGAGCTTGAGGAGCTTGTCGGTGTATTTGCGCACGTCCGTTCCCTTTTCGTAGGTATCGAAGAAAAGCTGCATTTTGAGGGTCATCGCCCCGCCACCGGTGAACTTGGGCATGGGCACGTCGCCGCCCATGATTTTCACCGCTTCCCACCGGTTGCTTTTGGTGAAGGTATATTCACTGGGGTTGAACAGGCATTCGATGCGTTCCCCGCCGGCATCCAGATTGGTGATGTAGGCCTTGACCAGGGCCATGTTGTCCTCCCTCTAAACTACAGCCTCCCGCTGCGCTCCCGCTCGATTGCCAGTCGCCGCTTGATGATCTCGTAGACCTGGGCGGCAATGGCGGCCACGTCCACCTCGGGTGGCGCGGCTTCCTCGCCGGCCTCGGCGGCGGTTCCGGCGGGTGCGACAGGCTCAGCCGCGCCTGGAGCAGTCTCCATCGCCGCCGCTCGTCCAACCGGGGCTGTTGCCAGCTCCAACGTAGGCCGCGCCGGACGATGTGCGGGAATGGGTCGGGCCGTTGGCCGCCCACGCCTTCCAGTTCGCCGCACGGCTTCACCCTCCTGTGTCGGACCACCGGCGAGCCACGCGCTGAGCAACGTCAGCGGCTCAACCGTTGGGCCGGGCCCCAACGTCCGGCGGATGGTCTCTTCGACTTGCTGGGCTTCTTCCTCCTCGGCCTGGGCACGCAATGCGCTGGGTATCCGCGGGCGAGTGATACCCATTCGCTGGCGGACGTGAGCCAGTTCGTGACCCAGCAGGGCCAGGCCGGATGGCGTCTCGAAGCGCGCCCGCTCCGCGCCGAAGAATATCTCCTGCTCCGTGGTGAAGGCCTCGGCACGCAGTTCGGCGGCGGCTCGTGCAGCCTGCGGGCCGGTGTGTACCCGCACCGCGCCCAGGTCGCTGCCTAGCACTCGTTCCATCGTCGCCCGTACCGGCGGAGGCAGGGGTCGGCCGGGCTCGGTTGGGCGTGCTGCCGGAGCGCGGAGCAGCCGTGTCCGCTGGCGAGGGCGCTGGAACCGCTGGCCGATGCGCGGTTTGAAGCGCAGCGTACGCGCGGCTGCTGGTTGCCGTTTGGGTGCTCGCGGCGTAAGCGCTGCCGCCTCAGTGGGACGCGTTGGCCTTCGCGTAGTCGGGGCTGGTGCGGGCGGCCCAACTTCGCTTGGCGGCACGGGGCTGGCTGGCCGTGTAGCAGGGGGGGCGGCCTGGCGACGGGCGGACGCGGGCGTCACCCGTGGAACAGCCTCCGGCAGTGTTGGAGAAGGGGGCTGCTCGGCTGGACGCGGCTCGATTGGGCTTGCTCTGAGCGAAGTCGGAGGGCTTGTTCCTTCGGCAGGTTCAGGACGTCGCCCGGGTAAAGTCGGAGGGCTTGTCCCTTCGACAGGCTCAGGTCGTCGCCTGGGCGTAGGGCCCACTGGAAGCTCCGTCGTAGGTCTCGTCGAAATCCCCCGACGAGGTCTGGCTACAGGCGGCGGCTGCTCTGGCGAGACCCCGGTGGACGTGGGGCGGTCGCTGGTCGCGGCCCGGAAGCGCGGCACGCGAATGGGTGTTGGGCGCGGTCGAGCGGTGGGCCTCCGCGTCGGCGGGGAGAGTGTTCCCCGGCGGGTGACCGCCCG
>JAGGZG010000274.1 GCA_021162125.1 Anaerolineae bacterium | reverse complement strand
TCGGCGGCATCCACATCGGGGAGTTCGACGACAGCAGCCAACGCTGCCGCGTCCACCGCTCTGGAGAGCTGGACACGCCGCACGAAGATGATGCCCAGGTCCAGGGATATTCCCAACAGAGCAATGAACACGATCATAGCGACGGTAAGAATGATGATGCTCTGTCCCTCCTCAGAACGAAGCGCCTGCAACTCCCCCGCAGGCTTTGCCACCTGAGGGAGAGTCCACCCAGGCCGCCCTTGATCGTCGTTACGTACTCTCATAAATCGGCCTCTCTTTTTTCTCCTCATGCTTCATCCCCCCAAAGTAACCTTCCGCAACTCTACAATCTGCGGGAGTGACTCAACTACTGGCAGGTGGTATCCATACGGATGAGCTTTGCGGAAATTCTGTCCTGGGCCGCCAAGTCCCAGTCGGTGATGGCTATGATAGCGAAAGCGGTCACGGGATACTTGGCGTGAATCCCCGTCCCCTCTACAGTGCCCTCCCATACTGGCACACGGATATACCGGCCCCGCAGGCCCTCAAGCGCGGTCTGAACGTCCCCACCCGCGCTCGCCCCGGTATTGCCCCACACCCTGTCTCCCACGTTGAGCGAGACGTCCGATGGGTCGTCTGGATTATCATACATTGTTACGCTCAACGATGGGTCGTTGAGCATCTGCGCCAGGCGTGGCTCGCTGCCCCACGATTCGTCCTCCGGCCAGCGCAGCCAGCCGAAGTTGCCAGGGGCTCCCCCATTCCAAATATCCTCCATCATGTTGGTGACCGGGTCACGAGTATCAATGGAACTCTGGTGTATGGCAATCGGGTACACCCGGCAACCCACGTCGCGCACGGTGGGTGATTCCATACGCATGAGAGTATACGAACTCAGCATTATCTTGTCGGCCAGGAATTCAACGAAAGGCAGGCCCAGCAGCGCCTGGTGATCGTAGAATACCTGGACGATGAGCACTTCCACGTCCGGGGAATAACCCAGTGACGACTCGATGAGCGTTGGTGAGACGGGTTGGGTGGCCGTGGTGCCGGAGATCATCTGCCGGACGTACCAGTACGAATCCGCGTGTATGTCGTCAGTGCTCGTATCGAAGCGCCCGTCGGCCCCCGTTTTCCCTCGCATAACGTACAGATTAACGTTGGTGTCATCGTAGTTCAGGATGGTGGTCAACGCATTCTGGGTTACCTGCATGATGTCGTTGTCCGTGGCCCCAGCCACGCCAAAGCGCGCCCCCTCGCGGGCGGCATTGGTCACCGTCATCTGGCTAAACAGGATACTCCCCAACTCGACCAGACCAACCATGATTATCAACAGAACGGGCAGCGTTAGTGCCAACTCCACTACGCTTTGCCCTTTATCCCAACGCCGTGTGTGCTTGGCCTCCGTCTTCTTTGTAACATCCATAACGTCCCACCACCTTTCCCGGGTCAGGAAGATTCCTGGGGAATGACCGACCCCGTCTGCGCGTCAATCTGCACAAAGAACACCGCCCGGCCCGCCTGTGACACGCCGCTGGCCAGCCAGATCAGCCCCCCATCTTTCTTAGGCGGCACCAACTGCAAATTGATCGCCGCCTCTGGATGCTTTCGCAGGAACTCCTCCCCGCCGTGGCTCAGGAAGAAAAGCAGGGCCTCCTCACTATCCACCTGCCACTGTGCGACCTCTACGGAGGTGACCTCCGCGTGCACCCGGCGCTCAACGGCCGATTCTGCCTGCGCCTGCTTACCCTGCACCGACAACAAGTAAAGCTGTGAGGTGGAGGGTGAGAAAAATTGAAAAGACCAGGTCTGCCCGCCGCCTATCACACCGGGCTTTTCCTGCCGAAACGAGGCCCTGGCCCCCACCAATTGAGCGTCTGCCTGCCACTTCTGGGCCAGGGTCTGAGCCTGGGCATAGGCCTGGCGCGCGCTGACCCGCTGCACACCCGGATCGAGATAGGTTATGTATGACCTCCGTGAGGCTTGTGTACCTCTGCCGGTGAGGAGCAGCCCACCCAGCATTACATACACCCCAACCACAATAAGCCCTAATATCACAATAACGGCCACCTGTATCTTGCGACTCATCAGTTTCCTCATCTCCAGACCTCCGAGGTCTTGGAGACCTCGAAGCTCCCTGCTCTTCAGTGATTTTTCAGCATCAGCGGTAAGTGCACGGAGTATTGGCTACTCTCAGGTACGCCATACTCCAGCTCCAATCTCCAAGTGGAAGTGTCGTACTCAGTAGAATCGTACCTGGCCCACAGGTAACCGCCGGAGAACTCTTCCGGAATCTGGAAACGACTCGTAGCCCACTCGTTACCCCTTGAAAGCACACCTACCTCGTGAAAATCGGGAACGCCTTCCAGGTAGAAATCCAAATTCTGACCCAGGTACGGATAGTCAGTGTCAAAGTTGTATACGCGGACCTCCGCCCCCGCTGCCTCCAAAGGTATGTAGTTCAAGGTAAAGGTGAACGCGGCATCAGCGTTCACGTTCAGCGGCAGGTAGCCGATGCCCGTGATCACAATCCCGCCGGAGTCATGCCGGTCTAACCCTTCGCGCAGCAGGTACACGTTGCGCGCGTTCACTTC
>JAGGZG010000276.1 GCA_021162125.1 Anaerolineae bacterium | reverse complement strand
CGTTGGTGTCCCGATGCTCAAGCATCGGGCTGAAAGGACAAAGCCCGCTGAAGCGGGCTCAGGGCGCTTTAGCGCCCTTCGTCCTCTTAGCCTGGACGTTCACGTCCAGGCCTTCCGGCGATAGCCCACGAATCCGCGAAGAACCGGCTTTTCTTGGCAAACGTTGCTACTTTCCCCGTGCTTGTCCGATCAGTCGGCTGACCAGCAGGCCACCCAGCACGGCCAGGTCCTCGGTGGGCAAGTAGTGGCCCGCCGAGCCGTCGAACAGTACGCTGGCTGAGGCCCCAAATTCCTCGTCAGCCAGGTAAAGGATGGCCGCCAGCCAGAGGCGAGGGAAAATTCTGAAAAGGAAGGCGGCATCGCCGTAGGTGATGCGCTCCCCTCCCAGCGCCTCGGCTGCGCGGACGAAGCTTTCTAGATCATGGCCAAACACTCCGGCCAGACGGTGATCGGCGCGGCCCTGGAAGGCCGCGTCGTATCCCAACCCGCCGGGCAGCTCGCGGAAAGCGACCCAATGATTGGTCATCGGGGTGCCGTCGGCGTGGATCAGGTAGTGAAGCACCAGAATCTGGGTGACGATGGGCAGTCCCTGCCTCGTGTACCCATCTTGCACCTCCCCGTCAGGGTAGCGTACCAGACAGGGCTGTCCCCAAAATGGCACTTCGAACTGGCCCGTGGTGGCGGTGAGTTCCCGGTAGGTCGTGTCGCTGCAATAGGCTGCCTTGTAAGGTTCAATGTGCCGGAAATCCTCGCGTGCCTGCTTCAGGGCAGGGCCGTATCTTTCCTCTATGGTGCGTAGTTTAATCATCTCCCTACTCTTTGCTCCGTTTGAGTCTCGTTTTCGTCTTCCGACCGGGTGCAGGTCTGTCGCCTGCATTGCCCCAGTATAACCTCTCTTGCTCCAACTGTCAACCCAATCATGTCTCCGGTAGGGCGGGATCGCATCCCGCCGCCTTGTGTTCGTCGGGCCACAGGCCCGACCTGCTCCTGGTGCCCGGCACCTCGATTGCTAGGTGGCTCGAATTATGGTACAATGAGTTGCACTCTGTCCTTGCGGTTGGATTTTGCTCTGGCGACCGGCAGGAGGATGGACCGATGAAGGCGAGAGACTGGCGCAGATCCCTGCTCCGTAGCATAGCGACGGCCCTGGCCGTTGGCCTGGTAGTCTCGCTAGCCCAGGTGGCGAATCTCTTCCCACACTGGCAGCTCGCTACCAGTGATTACCTTTACGAGGCCAATGGCGATCCTGGCCAGGACATCGTCATCGTGGCCATTGATGAGTCCAGTCTGCAGGAGCTGGGCCCCTGGCCCTGGCCCTATGATACCTACGTGCGCTTGCTCGACCGTCTGGGTGAGGCCAGGGCCATCGGGGTGGACGTCCTCCTCGATGTGGAGGACGAGACCGGGACCGCGGTACTGGCGGAGGTGACCCGCGAGCTGGACAACGTGATTTATCCGGTGACTGCACTCAGCCTGCTACCGCCACCACGTGGGGAGCGCGGTCCCTGTCAGTATAAGCCTGACGAGTTGATCCGGACGGTGCGCCCTCTGCGCCAGGCGGCCGCCGGGGTAGGCACTGTGAACGTGATCATTGACCCGGATGGCACAGTCCGACGGGTGCCTCTTCTTATTCGCCCACAAGCCGGTTCTCCGCAAGATTCGCAGGAGGCTTTCGCCCTACAGGTGTTGCGTGTCGCCTACGATCTGCCACCTGAACCAGCGCAGCTCGGCGCGGACCAGTTGAACCTGGGTGGGCGGTTCGTCATTCCCGTGGATCCGCAGGGGGTGATGATGATCAACTACATCGGCCAGCCCAAAACCTTCCCTACCATCTCGTGTACGGACGTGCTCAGCGATGGCTTCGACCCGGCCAGCCTGCGGGATAAGATTGTCCTTCTGGGCTGGATCAACACCCTGCAGGAAATTGACCGGCACATCACTCCGGTCTCCTCCGGCGGCTACCGGATGGCCGGTATTGAGATACAGGCCAACGCCATTCACACTATCCTTCATCACCGTTGGCTCTCACCGCAGAGCACGGGCAGCAAAGTGCTTACCATCCTCGCTCTGGCCCTGGTCTGCGGGCTTGTGCTCCCCTGGCTGGGTGTGGTCGCCAGTGCAGGACTGGGTCTACTGGTAGGCGTCGGCTATTTTCTGACCACACCAGTGTTCTTTGAGTTGGGGGTATTGCCTAGTCCGTTCTATCCTCTCCTGACCGTCCTTTTTTGCTTTGTGGCCATCACCGCCCTGCGCTTCGCGCTGGAGCAGCGAGAGCGACGGCGAGTGCAGGCCCTGTTTGGGCGCTACGTCTCGCCCCAGGTGGCAGCCATGCTCTCTCTGGAGGATCCCGACCTGGTTCGCCCTGGTGGGACGCGGCGGGAGATCAGCGTGCTCTTCGCCGACATTCGAGGTTTCACCTCCATCGCGGAAAGTTTGCCGCCGGAGCAGGTGGTCAATCTGGTGAATACCTACGACGATCCGCTGACCAGGGTGGTGTTCGAGCAGGGCGGTTTCCTGGATAAATTCACCGGCGATGGGATCATGGCTCTCTTTGGTGTGCCCCTGTCTCAACCTGACCACGCTGAGCGAGCGGTGCGTGCTGGGTTGGAGATGCAGGCTGTGGCCCAGCAGGTGAGTGCGCAGCGTGGGGAGGTTGAGTGGCCCATCCGCTACGGGATTGGCGTGACCAGCGGTGAGGCGGTGGTGGGCAACATCGGTGGCGAAGAGCGCATGGATTTCACCGCTATTGGCGACGTGGTCAATCTGGCTGCCCGGCTGGAGGGGTGTGCGCAGCCCGGCGAGGTGCTCATCAGCGAGTATACCTACGAGTTGGTAAAAGATGTGGTCGAAGCAGAACGCCTGCCCCCCATCAAGGTGAAAGGCAAGAAGGAGCCAGTGGTGGTGTATCGCGTGGTAGGAATGCTTGAGGAGGTGGGGCAACATCCATCGCTGCCGTAACAATACTGTAACGCAACAGTAATCCTTTCGTAACTTCCTGACAGGCTGTTTCGTGATATGATAAGGAAGCGGGGGGCCGTCCACGTCTCGAAAGAAAGAGGTAGAGACGACGGGCAGGCCCCTTTTGGTGATGCACGGTCCTCTCCGTGGGGGGAATCTGTGCATCAATCGGATCGTTGTCAGTTCACGAAGGAGGGAACGTGATGGGAGGCAAATCATTGTCAATCCGGTTGGGGTGTCTGATAGGGATGCTCGTACTGCTCGTTGCCCCGATGAACGTGGCCGCTCAGGGCGCGGGCGATCCCTACACCCGGGTCCTGGTGAGCGGGGTGACGAGTGGCTCGCCGGTCGTGGACGGGATGTTTACCACGGACGTCGTTGTTTCCATCAGCAACGGGAGCGTGGATCCAGTGGCCCTGCTGGGAGTGGAAATCCACCTGAACTTCGACCCGGCGGTCATCAACGTGGTGGACTGGAACAGCAACCCCGCGGATGGCATTCAGATTGAGCCGCGTGACGGCCTCTTCGATGGCACACTGGCCATTGGCCAGAACCAGGCGGACAACACGGCGGGGACTATCGTGTTCGCAGTGACCCAGACCGGCGGCAGCGGCCCCATTTACAACAAGAGCGGCATAGTGGCCACTATCCGCTGGGTCGGGATGGCGACGGGCACGACGACCGTCACCGTTGATCCGGCAACCAAGCTCTCGGACGAGAACGGGACACCCATCGTGGTGGACGAGGTGGTACAGGCCACGCTCACCGTGCAGACACCCGGTCACATGACCGGCTGTGTGTACCTGCAGGGCCGCACCGATCACAGCGGGGTCGAGGTGTGGGCCACCCTGGTTGACCCGGTCTCCCCCGTCGTTACCACCGGTCCAGACGGATGTTTTGATCTGGTGGTCCCGCTAGGCGGCACGCAATACGTGGTGACTGCCCGCATGGATGGCTACCTCACCGCCCAGAGCTCTGCTTACCCGGTCAATACCGGCGTGGTGAACGTGGGAAATACCACCCTGCGCGGTGGCGACGCCACTGGCGACAACCGGGTGGACATCCTGGACATCGCTTACATCGCCTCTCATTTCCTGGTCGCGCCGGTGGACGCGCGCGCGGACATCAATGCCGACGGCACAGTGGACATCTATGACCTGACGATGGCAGCCGGCAACTTCGGAAGGGTGGGCCCCACAGCCTGGTAGTGCTGGCGTGGCGTTTCGTCCGTGAGCAGGGGGCTATGCGGTGCTGCCTGCCAGTCGGCGGTAAAAGGAGTGAGTTCAATGGGTGTGATAAGTTATTCCAGAAAGCTTAGGGGGCTGGGGCGGTGGGTGACTATCCTGGTTTTGACTGCGCTGTTGGCCGGCGGTGGACTCGCTCCCGCCTGGGCGCAGGGTGGGACGGTGGTGCGCATTGATCCGGCCACGGTGCAGATCGAGGTAGGACAGACCGTGGTCCTGAGCGTCCGCATCGAGAACGTGACCAATCTCTTTGGTGCCGAGGTACACCTCCAGTTCAACCCGGCCATTTTGCAGGTGGTGGATGCGGACGACTCGCGTAGCGGCGTGCAGGTGCAGCCGGGCCCCTTCCCTGGTGCCGACTTCGTGGCCCAGAACCTGGCCGATAATTTCGCTGGCACGGTGGATTTCGCCGCCAGCCGGATGGCGCCAAACACGGCCGTCAGTGGCAGCGGGGTTTTCGTGATGGTCACTTTTCGGGCCGTCGCCCAGGGCGTTAGTGCTGTCTCTATCCAGGAGGCGAAACTGGCCAATCCGGACGGCCAGCCGTTGGCAGCCACATTGCAGCACGGGCAGATTTTCGCCGGCGTGCCGCCCACCGACACGCCCACGGCCACTGCGACGCCGGTAACGCCGACATCCACGCCCACAGCGACCCCAGTCACGCCTACGGATACTCCTACCGTCACGCCAACGGGTGTCCCCCCGACGCCCACGCCCACCTCTACGCCTGCGCTCACTGTCACGCCGGGGCCGTGTACATATACCTACGTGGTGCGCACCGGCGACACGCTGTGGTCCATCGCGCGGCGGTTCGGTACCACTGTGCAGGCCATTATCCAGGCGAACGGGATTATCAATCCCAACTACATCCGGATAGGGCAGGTGCTATGCATTCCCGGCGGGACACCGCCACCCACTCCGCCGCCGACGATCTACATCGTCCAATCGGGGGATACTCTGTGGTCCATTGCACGGCGGTTTGGTACAACGGTGGAGGCCATCGCCTGGGTGAACGGGATCATCAACCCGTGGTATATCTATATCGGCCAGCGATTGGTCATCCCCGGTGGCATTGAGCCACCGCCCAGCCAGGTTGTGTACACCGTGCGCTGGGGAGATACCCTGTGGTCTATCGCTCGGCGCTTTGGCACTACGGCCTGGGCCATCGCCCTGGCGAATAATCTGTGGAACCCCAATTTTATCTATGTGGGCCAGCGGTTAATCATTCCTGTGTAGTGGATTTTGTGTCCCAAACGAGAGTCTTGCTCCAAAGAAGGAACCCCGCCCTCAGTCGAGGGCGGGGTTCCTTGTCAAATCCCGCGATCTCCAGAACCTCGGAGACCTGCTTCCTTCATTCACTCCACCCGGTTAGCCACTTCCAGTCCGCTGCCACGTCGGGACAGGAGCGGGTCTTCGGCCAGGGCCTCGCGCACCGTGCGCACAAAATCCTCGATGCGAAAGGGCTTGGTCAGGTAGCGACGTGCACGCAATTTGTAAGCGGCCGCTTCCACCTCGTCGGAGCCGTAGGCGGTGATCAGGATCGTCCGCGTGGTCGGACTGTTCTTTTGCAAATGTTCCATCAACTGTAAGCCGTTGAGTCCGGGAAGCCGGAAGTCCGTGACGACCAGATCAAAAGAGTTCGTGGCCAGTTCGCGCAACGCGCTCTCCGCTGAATCTGTGCTGGTTACTTCGTATCCCTCTCCCAGGCCCTCTAGCCCCTCCCGCAAGAAGAAGGCCACTTTCTTTTCATCGTCCACGATCAGAATACGTTTGGGCTCGGTCATCGCTTCTCCCGCCCCCCAGGAGATCAAAGTTTTCGTCCTGTGTAATTAATTAAGAACGCAGATTTCAGGACACCAACTGATCAATGCGTCTTATCGAGGGAGTTACTCCTCAGGCCAGCGGTTGAAACCACGCCTGAGGAGCTAAAGCTGGCTGTCCACCTGCGTGGACGCGCCTGTCCACGCAGGTGGACGCTCGGCTGCAAGCCCTCTAGAGGCGATTTCAATCGCTAACAGAAGTAGCCTGAGCAGTTACTCGGGGGATAAATTCTGGGAATAGAGTCTGATCCGTTACTGTCCTGAGATCTGTGTTCTCAAGTAGCAGATCTAACTGCACAGGTAGAAAGTTTTTATGTCGCTAGTATGATACCACGAAACAGGGGACTCGACAGTTACGGAATGATTACAGTTCAGTTACAAGACAGTTAATGCTGCGAATCGGTGGTGAACATGTAACCCACTCCGCGCACGTTGATGATGTACTGTGGCTGGTGTGGATCGGGCTCGATCTTACGGCGCAGGCGACGGATGTGTACGCGGATAATGGACCGCGCTTCTTCCTCCCGGCAATCGTAGTTCTGCACCTCTTTGACCAGCTCGCGGCTGCTGAGCACCCTATCGGCGTTGGCGATGAGACAGGCCAGCAAGCGTAATTCGGTAGGGGTCAGATCCAGGGGTTTGCCGTTCATGGTCGCCACGTGCTTCTGTTTATCCACGATGATCCCGCGCGCCTGTACGAACCGCGCTTCCTCTTTTTTGGCTTTCTCCTCGACGGCGGGCTGGCGCGTGGGGATGCCGTGGACGCCTTTCAATTCTTGGAGTGTCTCCTCCATCACAGCTACCAGTTCTTGACGGCGCGCTTCCAGCTTTCGCTTGTCCAGTCCCGCGCTGACGCTGGTCAGGATGTCATCCACAGCACATGGTTTGAGCAGATAGTCGTGCGCGCCCTGGCGCAGGGCAGCGATGGCCGATTCCAGCGTGCCGTGTGCAGTGAGCATGATGATCACAGTTTCCGGGGCGATCCGGCGAGCGGCTTCCATCACCTGCAAGCCACCCGTTCCAGGCATGATCAGATCGAGGAGGATCAGATCAAAGGAAGCCTTCTCCAGGTATTGCAGGGCCTCCTCGCCGCTGGAGGCGGTGGTCACCTGGTAGCCCTCCATGGAAAGCAATTCCGCCAGCGAAAGGCGCACGGCTTGTTCATCGTCTACAACGAGGATTTTGGTGACGTTGGACATGAATCCCCCCACCTCGTGACTGTCCTCTTACGTCGTCTATCGTTTGGCCCCTTCGCGTTGCGTGGCCGTGGCGATGGACTGCTCTGGCTGACTCACGGGTAACTTGACCGTGAAACACGATCCCTGGCCGGGCTCGCTCTGCACCTCGATGCTTCCACCATGCCGTTCGATGATCCCATAGCTCACCGAGAGACCCAGGCCAGTGCCTTGTGTCTTGGTGGTATAGAAGGGCTCGAAGATGTTGGCCTGTTCTTCGGGTGAAAGCCCAATACCGGTGTCGGTAAAGCTGATAGTGACCCAGCGGCCGTCCGGGGTTAACGTAGTGTTGACGTAGAGATCCCCTCCGTCGGGCATCGCCTCCACAGCATTGATCACGATGTTGAGAAACACCTGTTTGATCTGATCGCTTACCGCCTCTAGCGGGGGCAGGTCGGGGGTCAGGTGCTGGTGAACGGTGACCTGACCGCGCTGTAACTGCTTGGCGGCCAGGGCCAACACGTTCTCAACGATGGTGTTCACTTTCACGGAAGCACGCTGCCCCTTGGAAGGGCGGTAGAAATCCAGCATGCCCTGCACGATCCCGATCAGCCGCTCCACTTCTTCCTGGGCCATCTCCAGGTATTGCCGTCGCTTGGTCTCGGGTAGGGGCCGTCTGAGGACCAGGTGCAGGCAATTCTGGATGGCTTGCAAAGGATTGTTGAGCTCGTGGGCAATGGAAGCCGCCAATCGGCCCATCGCCGCCAGTTTTTCGACCTGGATGAGCTGAGCCTGCGATTGTTCCAGCTCGATGGCCCGCTGCCGGGCCTCGCGTTCCATCTGCCGGATGCGGAGTACGGCTTTCACCCGTGCCAGGAGTTCCTCGGACTGGAAGGGCTTGGTGATGTAGTCGTCCGCGCCCAGATCCAACCCTCTGGTCTTGTCATCGGTGGAGTGTAGGGCGGTGACCATGATCACCGAAACGTGCTTCAGTGTCTCGTTGCCCTTGATTCGCTGGCAGACCTCGTACCCATCGAGATCGGGGAGCCTCACGTCCAGGATCACTAAATCAATGGGATGGGTTCCATCCTCCTGACGATTGGCCGTGACCAGCGTTTCCAGCGCCTCCGTGCCGGAGTAGGCCCAGGAGGTGGTGTAACCACTGCTTTCTAGAAGGGTGGCCATGTACTCGGCGGTGTTCGGCTCGTCATCCACGATCAGGATGTGAAATCTCTCTCCATTCATCGGCGCCCGCCTTGCTCCCCCTAGAAACCCGTTTTCTTTAAGTGCTAATATGACCAGGAGAGTGTCTCCTCCACCCAGGTGGGATGCTCGGTGCCCAGGTCGAGGATTTTCCGTTGCTCGCTCCCGTCGGGGTTCATCAGATAGATTCCCCATTCGCCGTCGCGATTAGAGATGAAGGCGATGTATTTGCCATCGGGCGACCATACCGGCAGACCATCTACGGCTTCGTTGCGGGTGAGCTGCCGCACCTGACCTTCCGGGACGGTGACCACGTAGATATTCCAACTGCGGCCCACGTTAGACATGTAGGCCAGCTCCTTGCCGTCTGGGGAGAAGGCCAGGGCAACGTCGTGGGATGAGCCGGTGAGCTGCAACGGGAAGGGCATGCCCTCCCGCAATACGCGGATACCACAATTCTCACCGTTGTCGTCGCAGCCGTTGTAAGCGAACCAGCCGTCGGCTCCCCAGGCGGGCGAGCGACCTTTGGCTATCAATTGAGCCTCGCCGCTGCCATCGGCGTTGAAAGCGTAGATGGCCCAGGCCCCCTCGTACCCCGCCTCCTCGTCCGGCAGGACGTAGGCGATGCGCATTCCATCTGGCGACCAGGTGGGACGAGCCGCGCCTGGCGAGGGATGGATGCAGATCTCGTCGTTGCCATCCACGTTCTTCGTGCACAGCCCCGGCTCATCGTCATTCAGCCGGCGGAAGGCCAGCCGGCCGCCGTCGGGGCGGAAACTGGGCTGGTCGGCGTTGGCGGCCATTTTCACCCAGCGCAGGTTCTCGGCGTAGACCACGAAAACGTCGTAGGTCTGCGTTTTCTGGTTGTAGATGCTGAAGGCCAGTTTGCCCATCGGCAGGCCCACCACCTGCTGGGTGATGGTTTCGGTTGAAGTAATCACCGGCGTAGGGGTGGAGGTCAGGCACAGCCAGTTAGCGCTGATGCGTTTATCCTCCGCCTCTTGTGAAAATTTGATGCGCACGGCCGAGGCGTACTGTCGCTTGGCCGCACACCACTCGTAACGTTGGGCCAGGACGTCGCCGTAGGACACGTGAGCCTCATACAGCCGGTCGGTAGTATCCAGGTAATTGGGATTGATGTTGTACAGGGTGGTGAAGCTGGCGATGGCCTTTTCCCAATCCGCTCCCCAATAGCTGATTGCCGTCAGGTACAGGGCAGCCAGGCGGCGCTGGATGGTGGTATCCTGGTCTGTGGGACGTAGCTCCAGGGCGCGGTCGAAATAACGCAGGGCTTCCTCCAGGCGGTTCTGGTGCACCAGCCACAGGCCGTGATTGTAAAGGGAGGTGAACAGCATGTCCTTCACTTCATCGGGCTGGAAGTCAGGGTCTACGCTGCGTACCTGATCCAGCTTGACCACCGCCTCGTCCCATTTCCCGGCACGGTAAAACTCCAGCGCCTGGGCGTAAAGCAGATCTACCGCTCTACTGCGTACCTCCGAGGTGGGGGTGGCTTTGGTCTGCAATCTGGATCGCGCCTCGCGCAGTTTCTCGTCCGCTGCCTGGTAGTCAGGCACCAGGTGGAGGGCGTACTCAAACTCGGCGATGGCCAGCTCGACTTCGCCAGCCTCCAGGTGGGCCAGGCCACGGGCGTAGTGCTCCTCCGCTGCTGCGCGGGTCAGTTGAGCTCGCTCTTGCAGGCCATGGTAGATTCCGAGCGCCCCCACGCCGAGGATGCTGAGCAACAGGATGATGGTCAGAAGTATCAGACCCAGCACCCAGAGCCAGGTAGGTGTACGTCGCCTGGGTAGTGCTTCGATCTCGGCCGGGGCCGGAATTGTATCCAGGCGAAATCCGCAGTTCAGGCAGAATGGGGAGCCCCCGTCTGTCCGGGCCCCGCAATTTTCACAGATCACAAAGTCTCCCGCTGGGCTGGCCTCTGCCAGCCGATGGCTGGTTGCAGGAGGCGCAATGGGCTCACCAGCCGTATCCATAATCTCTCCCCCGCTATTGGTATGGTTCTTGTGTAAACTCGGCGACGATGTCTCCCGCCGCATCCACGCAGCGCAACGTCAGCTTGCTGTGGGGTGTGATGGAGGCGGGTAGTGGCACGTCCACTCGAAACGGCGTGTCCGGGGCGATGGTGGCTGCTGACGCGAAAAGGACCTGATCGTCCAAAAGCAGCGTCACCGTCCCCGACCACTGCGTGATCGTCGCTACTCCCAGGTGCGCTGTTCCATCGCCGGGATCGCGGCGCAGGCTCAGTGCGGCGGCAGTGTTGGCGTAGTCCAACCCGCCGAGGCCGGCGAACGGCTGCCAATGCTCCGTCCACTCCAGGGATGCCCCCGGTGCCAGGGTTGTCGCATCCTCTGGCCAGAAGGTGGCGCAAGGGCCGCCCCACAGCTCGAAGTACTTCGAGCCATCGTCGGTGTACTGCGCCGTGTCTCTAAACTCTGGGCCGAAGGCGAACAGCTTGGCCCCGCGCGCGATCTCCGGTGGGAAGACGCGAGCCACACCCAGGTCGGTGGTGTGGTTGTACGCCCCCACGAAACCTTGTTCCGTGTCCAGGGAGAAGACTCCCAACGGGGCGTGCCAATTGTCGTACCAGCTCATATCCCGCCCGGCGTATATGGGCCAGGTCATCGTCTGGTGCTCACCGGGCAGGGCTGCATCGCTGGTGGAGTGGACGACGACTTGAGTCGTCGGCAGCACGAATTCGGTATCACCCGTGATCGATGAGCTGCCCAGAGTGAGCATGGCGTTCAGCCAGAACTGGACGGTCTGTACCTGTCCCGTGGGATTGATCAGTCGGGGGCGTACCGTGAACGCCGCCTGCCCAGCTCGTAGGGTGATCGCGATTTCAGCTCGCACCCGGTCTTGCGCCTGGCTGTCGCGCACAATCACTGTTACCGCGCCGTCCTCACGCTGGACTGTGGCTTCCCACGGTATGCCGAACTCGTAGCCATGTTCGTGAACCGGCAGCGCCCACTCCATCCCGCCTGCTGCCAGCCACCAATTCTGATCACCGGGCAGCGGTCCCCACCGTGATGGCTTGAGCACCGCGTTCTGGTAGAAGATTTCCTGTCTGGTGGGTTTGAACACGCAGCGGTAGACCCGTCCACCGATTTCGGGCAGGATAACCAGCCGCAGGTACTCGTTCTCCAAGACGAGCGCCCGGTAGCTGCGTGACGTGGGCGTGGGGTGAGCTGCCTCGTAAGCCGCCCGCTCCAGCCGCCAGAAAGTAAAGCCGTGTTGACCATCGAAGCCTTCACGCAGGTAGTTAGCATAGGGGTAGGTGGGGATGTCCACGGCGGTTTCCCACACCGAGACCGTGCTGTGTGGGACAGGAATGGGTGTAGGTGAGGGTGCGGGCGTGACGGTGGGCGTGTCCACCGGAAGCAGGGTCGGCGTTGCCGTGGGTGGGGGGGTGGCGGTGGACGTGGGTAACGGTGTGCTCGTGAGCAGGCTCAACGCGCCGCCGATGGCTATCTCTGCACCGGCGTCCAGTCGGACAGTGCGCTCCAGTGGTGCGTAGCCGGGGAGTTCCACTTTCACCGTGTACACCCCGGGGTCGAGCTCAATTAGCAAGGGAGTCTGCCCCCGATGGATGGTGTTAACGTACACTGCTGCACCGGCCGGGGCCACGGAAATCTGCAAGCTGCTCCGCTGTACTCTTGTTGCTGGTACATCGGTCACCGGTGTCACATCCCGGCGACAGCCTGTCCCCCAAATCGCACCCAGGAAGAAAAGCAGGGCCAACCCTCCCCGCATCCAAAGTGCCCTCGCTCTCCCCTGTTGTCTCCTGCGCGTGCTTGCCATGATCCAATTATAGTCTGTTTTCGCATTCTTGTCCAACTCACGGTGCTGTACTGAGAACCCCGTTTTCTCCCAGAAAACGGGGTTCTTGTGGCCTGGTGGGGGTAGTGCGATGGCTTTCACTCGCCGGGCGTGAGTGCAGGTGTGGGTGCGGGCGTTACCCGGAAGCGACCCACTTGCTGTAGTTCCTCGCCGATGTACAATCGCACCTCGTACTCCCCCGCCGTGTAGCCATCTCCTGGGCAATAGAAGACCCAGATGGTGCCACGTTCGCCGTGCTCCCACGGTCCCGTCCGGCTCCATATCTCTGTCCCGTTTTGGTACCAGGCATAAGTCCACGCCACTCCGGGGGACATTCCCTCGAAGGTGAAGAAGGCGTAGATACGGGGGATGCCCTCCGGGAAGACAGTCCCCGGGTCCACTGGCTCGTTTCCGCGCACGTCTCGGGCGAAAGTGATGCTCACAAAGGCAGCATTTGGGCCTGGCGTCGCTGCGTCGGGCACGGGGGTGAGCATGGATGAGGGAAGACCGGCGACTGGCGTCCCCGTCCAGGGAGTGGGGGTAGTTGTGGCCGTTGGTGTCGCCCTGGTGGCGGTGGGCGTGGGGG
>JAGGZG010000266.1 GCA_021162125.1 Anaerolineae bacterium | reverse complement strand
GAAAAGTCGGTGCTGCTGCCGCGTCGCCTGGACGTGAACGTCCAGGCTGAGCAGGCGAAGAGTGCTGAAGCACTCTTCGCCAATGTGGACGGCGGCTCCGAGGCCACCACAGCCTGCTTCAGCAGGCCTCTGTTGCTGAGCCTGGCGCTTCAGCGCCGGGCGGGGGCGGATTTCTCAACTACTGATAATAGTACACTGAAATGTGTACGCCTATCTTACTGGAGGTCCTGATGCTCCCACAACCATGTGGGAGCATCACTTTTTCATTAGGGGATCAGGACTTGCTCAACCACTTTAGCTTGCACTCGCATGATTGCCTGTCGTTCATGGTATTCGTATTCGAACTCTGTATGCATCCCAGTCTCCCTGACGCAAAAGACCTCCCGCCCCAGGGCGAGAGGTCTCCTCACACGGTTCCACCTGGTTTCGACGGCGGCAGCAAGAACACCGGATTGCGTGAAAGTATCGGCTGCCGCCATCCTCGTGAGGCCGATAACGGAGCAACCCGGAGTGCCATACTTGGTCAAGTGACCGTTCCGGCACTCACTCACGGGTGGTTTTCCCGACCTTCCAGCGAAGGAAGCTTGCAGCCTACGACTCCCTCTCTCTGCCGCCTTACCAGCCGGTACTCGTCCCGATCAACGCTTTACAGATATATACGCCCACGGATCAGTCCGTGGGCATTGTTGCCGACGAGTGGGCGGTATAGGACTTGAACCTACGACCTCCACGATGTCAACGTGGCGCTCTAGCCAACTGAGCTAACCGCCCGTTTGTGGGAAAATTATACCACCGGAGAGAGAAAAAAGCAAGTGCAATTTGGACAAGGGAAGCAACCTATGGTACAATAGCCCCACGATGACGGAGCAGCGGAGAACGAACCGAACATGGCCGGTCGTGGGACACGATTGGGCAGTGGAGATACTGGCACGCAGCGTGGTCAGCGGGCGAGTATCGCATGCCTACCTGTTCAGCGGCCCGCCCCAGATTGGCAAGACCACGCTGGCCCGGGCTTTCGCCCAGGCGATCAACTGCACCGGGGCAGAACCACCGTGCGGGGTCTGCCGCTCCTGCCACCGCATCGCCTCGGGCATCCATCCCGACGTGCGCATCGTCCAGGCGGAGGGTAGCAGCATCAAGATCAATCAGATACGCGAACTCCAGCGCGAGGCTGCCCTCTCCCCGGTGGAAGGACGACGGCGGGTGTACATCATCCGCCAGATTGAGTTGGCCACCACCGAGGCCGCTAACTGCCTGCTCAAAACCCTGGAGGAGCCGTCGGCCCGTGTGATCTTGATCCTGACCACCAGCGACCGCGACGCTCTGCTGCCAACTATCGTCTCCCGCTGCCAGATACTCACCTTGCACCCTTTGCCGATAGAGCAGGTACAGGAAGTGCTCGTCGAGCGCGGGGTGGACGAGGAACAGGCTCGTCTGCTGGCCCGCCTCTCCACGGGACGGTTGGGCTGGGCGATCAGCGCTGCCAGTGACCCCGCGCCCCTACGCCAGCGCCAACAGCGCCTCGACGAAATGACAGCCCTGGCCGGGCAGGGGCGGGTGGAGCGCTTCGCCTACGCTGCCCGTCTCAGCCGGAACCCCGACACCGTCCGCCAGACACTAGACCTGTGGCTCAGTTGGTGGCGGGATCTACTCCTGCTGACCAGCGGGAGCGCTGTAGAGATCACCAACCTCGACCGGCAGGCAGAGTTGGAAAATGCCGCTCGCTGCTACTCGTTGGACCAGGTTTACAACACCATCGTCGCTCTGCGCCGGGCCGTCTGGCAATTGGAACACAACGCCAATCCACGTCTGCTACTGGAGAACCTGATGCTCCACTGGCCCAGCGCACAATCCGCGTAGCAAATTTCTGACAGTAACACGAATGAAACGAGAGGTTTTCACCCATGCCAACAATCGTGGGTATCCGCTTCAGGAAAGCGGGCAAAATATACTATTTTGATCCCACTGGCTTCGATGATCTGAAAGTGGACGATTACGTCGTCGTGGAAACGACCAAAGGACAGGAAGCCGGGCAGATCGCCCTCGGTCCCCGTGAAGTGCCCTGCGAAGCGATCACGGGCAAGCTGAAAGGCATCGTGCGGCGCGCAACTGCGTGGGATCTGGCGCAGATGGAGTATTATCGGCTGCAGGAGAGAGAAGCGCTGGAGCAGTGCCGTCAAAAGGTCGCCGAACACGGCCTGCCCATGAAAGTGCTCAAAGCCGAGTACAATTTCGATGGCTCGCACCTGACTTTTTACTTCGCCGCCGAGCAGCGCGTGGACTTCCGCTCCCTGGTGCGGGAGCTGGCCCAAATGTTTAAGGCCCGCATTGAGCTGCGGCAGGTCGGCGTGCGCGACGAAGTCAAATTGATGGGAGGTTACGGCCCATGCGGTCGCCCGCTATGCTGTGCCACTTTCTTGACCGAGTTTAAACCTATCTCCATCAAGATGGCCAAACAGCAGAATCTCCCCCTAAGCCCCTCAGAGATCTCCGGGCAGTGCGGACGGCTGCTCTGTTGCTTGAGCTACGAAAACGAGTTCTACTGCGAGGTAAAGAAAAAACTCCCCCGCGTGGGGGAGAGAATTGACACCTCACAAGGGCCGGGCAAGGTGGTCGGGGTCAACGTCATCAAAGAGACGCTCAGCGTGATGCTGGATGAGAAGGACATCATCATCGAGATACCCGCCGGTGAACTCGAACCGTCGCCGAAAGCTTCACGTGGCCCCCAACACCGCCGTCGCAAACGGCGACGGCGGTGAGCGCCGGAGACGGGCAACACACGCAATGCAAAAGAGGAGGTGACTCATCAGCTTGGGGACACGCCAGGACTGGGGCTTCATCCAAGCACGAGCCGTATAGAACTCATCCTGAAAACGCACCTCCCTCTGGGGCGTGCGGACCTTTGCGCCGGGGACCATTTCCAGGTCAGAATCAGTAGCCACACCACCGCGCCATAGCCAGCGTAATCAGCGAGCGAAGGTGACGGCCACCATTTCCCATCTCACGGCCATCGTCACCAAATCCCGTGGCCGACAGTGTTCGTCCGCAGCAGAGAGCCATGCACGCGCGGATCAACGCGGCTCTACGATAAACTTGATAGCCGTTCGCTCCTGACCCTCGATGTCCACCTCCACGAAAGCGGGGATACAAATCACGTCAATGCCATCCAGCGCCAGATAGCCGCGCGCAATAGCCACCGCTTTGATAGCCTGATTTACCGCCCCCGCCCCGATAGCTTGCGCCTCAGCGCGCCCGTGTTCCCTGACGACCCCGGCAATTGCCCCTGCTACCGCCGTTGACCTGGACCGAGCTGATACTTTTATGATGTCCATGTTGGTGCCTCCTTTATCCTCCCGCAGAACTCCCGACAAATGCTGTCGTGAAAAAAGGGGCCGACGTTCCCCCACAGGAACGCCCGTACAACTACGTGGGAAATGCCGTCAGGCGAAAATGTCATGGTGGCAATTGCCGATACCGTTGCCGGCCTGTTCCATAAATCCGCAGCAGTTTCTGATCAGCAACGGACGCACTGAGTACAGATTAGGCGCGACGATGCCTCGGAACCTTGTCCTTATTTTACACGATTATGCCAGTAAAATCAAGAAGCGCGCCACACACACCTGGCTCACGTCAACAATTGCTGGAGACTACACCGCGCTCCGATGGCCCGCACTATTGAGTCATGGAGGTGGAGGTTGCTCCTGCGGCGAGATGAACAACTCCTCGTAATTGTACCGTCCCCCTGCATTCCAGAAAGTCCACCCCCAGGCACCAGCGTCCTCCGCTGCCTGTCTCTGTAATTGGAGCTCCTCCAGCCCGTAGGTCACTTGCCAGGAATAGTGCTGCAACCAGGGCCGGATTTTTGTTTTTGTGCGTCGCAGCGCATCCTGCGTGGCCCGGTAGACGACGTCGTAGGGATGATTGGCTGGCTCCTCGAACCCGAAATTGCCGGAGATGTAGGTGGAGGGATAGATCATCGGGCACACGTAATCCACCAACGTTGCGACGTCATCTAGCCGCTGGCCGATGCCCATGTCGCTCGTGGGCGCTACCGAGACCGTCAGACCGAAGAGATCCACGGAAGTGAACACTTGCCACGGCCGCAGCGCGGTTCGCAGTTGCGCCAGGAAGCTGTTGATCGCCGCAGTGCGGTTTTCCATAGTATTCTCGGCTTCTTCGTAGGCGATTGTCGTCACATCGCCGTCCGAAGGGAATCGCACGTAGTCCACCTGTATCTCGTCGAAGCCCATCTGTGCCACTTCCACGGCAATGGCAATGTTATAATCCACCACCTCCTGGCGGAAGGGGTTGGTCCATCCGGCTCCTTTGGCATCCGTCCACACCGTGCCATCAGCATTCGTGACTGCCAGCTCAGGGTGGCCAAAGGCCAGAGGGCTATCCTTGAAAATCACCAGCCGGGCGATGGTGTAGATTCCGCGCTCTTTGCAGAGACGCAGAAATTCCCTGATGTCCATCAGTCCCCCAATCGCCACGCCCAATTCCTGGGCCAGCGGGACCTGGCTGGGGTATGCCAACCAGCCGCGATCTCCCTTGACGTCCACCACGATGGCGTTCAATTCGGTGCGCTCCACCAGGTCAATCAAAGCACGCACTTGATCGGGCAGGGAAAGCAGGGCCAGCGGGATGTAGATGCCTTTGACTTTGAAAGGAGTGAGCATCAGGTCAGCGCAGGGCATGGTGGAATCGGCACAAGCCGCCAGCACCGGGTTAGCGTGTTGCCAGGCTGTCACCCGTTCCTTGCGGTATCCGGCGGCTTTGATCACCAGTGTCGGCTGTTCGGGCAGATCCGGGATAAAATAAGCGCCATTCCCGTCCGCGACCACTATCCGGCCGTCCACGTAAATCAAGGCCCCGGCGATGGGCTGGCCGGTGCTCGCATCGCGCACCACGCCCCGCAGGCTGGTAGGGCGCAGCGCCAGGGAGAGGCTCTCCTCGCCGGTGTAAATTATCTGCGCGGGCTCGTAGTCCTCGGCACGGGCGGTAATCGTCTCCCCTAGCGTCACTCGCCACAGCGTCACTCGCCCGTCACCGTCCGTCTTCGCCACAGGCGCACTGCCTGTCACCACGGCCCCGGCGATTGGCCGTCCGCTGAGCGCATCGCTCACCAGGAGTGTCACCTCTCGTGGGTGCAGATCAATCACCAACGACTCGCTGCCGGCAAATGCCTGTTCTATCGGATGGTAACCGGTCGCCTGCACGGTGATCAACGCCCCTGGCCGTACACGGCGCAGGACGTAGCTCCCCTCCCCCTGGGGGAATACTTCCCCGCCAGCCACGGTGAGCAGGGCACCCTCGACAGCCTCGCCAGTCTTCGCGTCCCGAACCAGGCCCATCACCGTGTTGGGCACGAGCACCACGTTCAGCGGCGCACCGTTCAGCAGATTCCTCTCGATGGAAAAGGAACCCTGCCAGGGCAAGTAACCATCCGCCTGCACCGTCAGCACCGGTCGGCCCACGAGGTACCGTAGCTCGTAATGCCCGGTAGCGTCCGTTTTCGTGCTCAACTCACCAACCGAGACCGCGGCCCCCTCCACCGGCGATCCCGACAACTCGTCGGACACCGTGCCGCTCAGGTGATTGGGTTGCAGGGCAATGGTCAAGAGGAATCGCTTGGTCCACATCCCACGGGTGGTAAAAGTTTCCGCGAACGGCAGGTATCCAGGGTACTGGACGGAGATCAGGAACTCCTCCGGGATTCCCTCCAGACGATAGCAGCCCTGGTCATCGGTAATAGTAGCCACCTGTTCCACAGCCACCATTGCACCGGGGATAGGCTCACCCGTCTGCACATCGCAGACCTGTCCAGTGAGCACCCTTTTGCTGGTAGACCAATAGACAAACAGCGCCCCGATCACCAACGACAACACCAGCAACAGCCAAAGTCCTGCCTTCGTTGTTATCCTCACTTAGCCACCACCGATTAAGAATATGACGTTAAAACCGAACTGCGCCCAGTACAATTATAGCACAAATCACACGTGATCAAAGTCACGGGCACAATCTTTCTTGGTTCTACGTGGAATAGTGGGGTTCGCGTTGGTGTCCCGATGCTCAAGCATCGGGCTGAAAGGACAAAGCTGAAGCGAGTAGGGCACTTCCAACCCCGATTATTGTCTTAATCTTCAGGAGCATCGGGCACTAGCCCCCGACAGAAAAACCTACACCTGAGAGGTAAGGGGAG